>JAFGNI010000519.1 GCA_016927095.1 Anaerolineae bacterium
ACGCATGCCCGCGTTGTAGCCTCCGATCACGAACCCGTCTTCATCCAGCGTGGCCCCGCCAGAGGTGCCGTTGTCGGTCATGAAGACTAGAATGGTGTTCTCCGTCAACCCCCACGCCTCCAACTTGCGGCATAGCAGGCCGAAGTTCTCATCGATCGCCGTGATCATGCCGTAGAAGTTGGCACGGTCTTGATGCTCCACCTGCCCCACATAGGGATCGCTGTAGCTCTCGTCCACAATATACGGGGAGTGCGGTGCATTGGTGCTGATGTAACAGAAGAAGGGCCGGTCCCGGTTCGCCTCGATGAAAGCCAGCGCCTCGCTGAACCAGATATCCGTGCAGTACCCCTCGAACGGCTGCCAGGAGCCGTCCACGCAATAGGTATCGTCGCTGTAGTTGTTGCCCCAGTAGTCCGGGGTCTGCGCCACGCCGCCACCCCCGTGGATGACGGTGCGCTGGAACCCTCGATCCTGGGGCCGGTAGGGGAAGTTGTCGCCCAGATGCCACTTGCCGAAGATGCCCGTGACATAACCGCCCTCCGAGAACGCCGTGGCGAGGCTCCACTCGTCCCGGCGAAGCAGCGAGCGCCCGCCGATCGTGTGCCAGACCCCCGTGCTGTTGTGGTAATGCCCGGTCATCAAACCGGCCCGGGTCGGCGCGCAGGTAGGCCCCACATGGTAGTCGGTCAGATGGATGCTCTCCTTGTAGAAGGCGTCGACGTTAGGCGTCCGGATCACGGGATTGCCGTGACAACCCAGCTCGCCGTAGCCCTGATCGTCGGTCAGGACGAATACGATGTTGGGACGCGCCTGGTCAGCCATTCGACCTCCTCATTGGTAGGCCTACATTGGTAGGCCTACGCGCTCTTGATCAGACTGAGATCGCCAACCTTGGCCGCCTGTAACACCGATCCCATATACACGTCCACCATCTCCGCAGTCAGCGGTACAGGCATGTTCTCCAACTTCATCTTCAGCTGTGGGTTCTTGGCAGCAACCAGCGCGCGCTCGATGTGTGCCTCGGTGAATGCGGCGACCTCCTGGAGCGTGGTGGGGAGGCCAATGGATTTCTGAAAGGCAATCATAGCCTCGGCGACCGCCTCCCCCAGGGCTCGACCGCCGAGACCATCGATATCGGCCTCAGTGTAGCCCGCCTCCCTGAAGATGCTGCCCACCACCTTGAGAGGGCGCTCGATCGCCGGTGCGAAGAAAACGGTGTAGTAGGGGTTCATCAGCGCGCAGGCGCGACCATGGGGCATCACATCCACCAGCGAGAAGCTTGTCAGGTGCCCCCCGTTGGTGCCGCCCAGCATAATGGCATAGCCCCCGAGGTCCGTTGCCAGGCCCAATGCCTCCCGTCCTTCGATATCGACGCGGCCCTTCAGCACACGCGGCAGGTAGGTCACGACCAAGCGGATCGTCTCTGCAGCAACGGCTTCGATCTGTTCGTACCCCACCTTCCCCACGGCCCCGTAGAGCACTTCCAGGGAATGGGATACCCCATCCATCGCGCCGTCCATGGTCAACGAGCGCGGCGCGGAGAAGGTCGCGGTGTAGTCAAAGACCGGTTGCTGTGGCACGATGGCGTCGTCCACGATCAGCTTCTTCTGGCCCGTCGCCAGGTTTGTGATATTGGAATATTTCGTGAGATGGGCGGCTGAGCTGGCTGCAGTCTGAATCGCCACGTGAGGCGTCAACGCCTTAGTCTGCGCCTCTGCCACAGCGGTTACGAGCCCGGTGCCGAAGTAATCCTCGATGTCGCCGCCCAGCACGTTGAGGGCGATGGCAGCCTTCGTGGCGTCGATGTTGCTGCCGCCCCCGAAACTCACCACCACGTCTGGATCGAGTTCCTCGATCTGTGCCGTGATGCGCATCAGATCCTCGATAGGCGCGTTGGGGGCAGGGCTGTCAATCTCCCCGACGACGCCGACGCCAGCACGGGCCAGTGACTGGCGGATGGTCCAGACAAATCCATCGGAACCGGGGAAACCACTGCGCACCAAAGCCGCGCGTGTCCCGAACGGTGCCGTTGCCTGCCCCACTTGGGCAAGCACGCCCAGTCCGTAGATATACGTCCCCCCTTTGAAATCTCTAAGCAGCGCCCGTACTTTGCCGAAATCCGTCATACGCCTCCTCCTCTTTGACACGCGGTTTCAGTCTCAGTATAGTGTGGCCAAAGGGACCTTTCAAGTACAGGAGGCACGATGCGAAGACTCAGAGTCAGCGCCAACCATCGCACACTCGAATATGAGGATGGCACCCCGTTCCTCTATCTCGGTGACACCGCCTGGGAGCTTCTACACCGGCTGACCTTGGAGGAGACCCGGCACTACCTCTCGAACCGCGCCGCGAAGGGCTTCACCGTCATCCAGGCTGTCGTGCTCTCCGAACTGGCTGGTGTCACGGAACCGACGCCAGAGGGCCATCTTCCGCTGATCGATAGGGATCCAACCCGTCCCAACGCGCCCTACTTCGAGCACGTCGACGCGGTCGTCCAGGCAGCGGCGTCGCTGGGTCTGGTGATGGGGCTGCTGCCGACTTGGGGCAGCCTATGGAAACAGGGCGATGGCCGGACGCCCATCTTTGATGAGAAGAATGCCTTCACGTATGGGGAGTTCGTCGGCCGGCGTTACCGGGACCAACCCATCATCTGGATCCTGGGCGGAGATCAGAACATCGAGCGTCCTTCGGAGCACGCCGTGATCGACGCGATGGCGCGGGGCTTGCGCGCGGGCGATGGCGGCGCACACCTGATCACCTTCCATCCCCGTGGCCCGGGCCAGTCATCCCGCGTGCTGCACAGCGCAGCTTGGCTTGATTTCAACATGATCCAATCGTCCCACGGTGCCCGCGACCACGACAACGGCCTCTTTGTCGAGCACGACCTGGCGCTGACGCCACCGAAGCCAACGTTGGATGGCGAGCCCCGCTACGAGGCCATCCCTGTCGGATTCTACAACTCAGACGTTCGTCAGAGCGTTCGCTGTGATGACTACGACGTGCGCCAAGCCGCCTACTGGGCCGTGTTGGCGGGCGCCTGCGGACACACTTATGGGAACAACAACATCTGGCAGATGTGGTCACCCGGACACAAGCCCGTCATCAACGCCTGCACGCCGTGGTACGAAGCCCTGGACCATCCTGGGGCCTTCCAGATGGGCATCCTGCGCCGGCTCTTCGAGTCGCGGCCCTGGCAGACGCTGGTGCCTGACGGCACCTTCATTGTGGATGGACCAGCCTCTGGCGGGGCGAAGATCCGTGCAGCCCGTGCCGAGGACCACAGCTTCGCCTTTGTCTATAGCCCTCGCGGCGCACCCTTCACGGTCCGGCAGAACGTGGTCCAAGCGCAGACGCCCCCCACCCGTGTCGCCGCCACCTGGTTCGATCCCCGCTACGGCATCGCCACGCCCCTGCATACCAGCGACGATTCCGGCTTCCAGACCTTTGTCCCACCGACGTCTGGGCGCGGTCAGGACTGGATCCTCGTGCTCGACGACGCCGCCCGTGGCTACCCTCCGCCCGGCACATCCGCGACCCCCTCGTACCCGGCGGATCGACGTTTGGGCCATTTAGCCCCAAACGCGTGATCCGCCGGTCCTTGACCGTGCGCAACGACGCCGAGCCCGTCAACCGCTGCCCGGGCAGGCCCGCTCACCCCACGAGGTTGCGTGAGATGTAATCGAAGTCGATGTTCCATCCCAAGCCCGGGGCATCCGAGACATGGACGAAGCCCTCCTCATCCATCGGATCCTCGATCTGGTGTAGCCATGGCTTAGGCGTCTCATAGTCAACAAAGGGATGCAGGAGACCGCGCTCGTAGTACTGCCCCGGGATGCCCATAGCGCAGAGCACGTGCAGGTTGCCGGCACCGCCGCCGTGGACCTCCATCCGCATCCCGAAGGCCTCGGCTAGGTGGGCCACCTTGACCAGGGGCGTGATCCCGCCCAGGTCCCCCACACCACCGCGCACGATATCGGCGGCGTCATGCTTAATCCACTCGGCCCGCACATACATCTTGCCCTCTGCCGTCTCGGGCCCGCAGATGGGCAGATCCAGATGTTGCGCGAGCCAGACATAGGAGGACATGCTGTGCTCGTCCATCGGTTCCTCCATCCACAGGAAGTCAAGCTTCTCCAACTCACGTCCCAGGTAGAGCGCCTCCTCGCGACCGTAGTAGTGGTACGGGTCGAGCATCAGCGGCACATCGGGCCCCACCGCCTCGCGCACAGCAGCGCACGCGGCGACGTCCCGTCGAGGATCGGGCGCGCCCGGCATAGGGGGCTGCCAGGTGTGCAGTTTGAAGGCCGGGTAACCGCGCGCCAGACACGCGACGGCGAAGTCCGCGTAAGCCTCAGGCGTATCGAGACCTCCCGCCAAGTCGTCGCCGCACATCGTGCTGGCATAAGCCGGCACCCTGTCACGGTAGGCCCCAAGCAGCTTGTAGACGGGCTGCCCCGCCAGGCGGCCCGCAAGATCCCACAGGGCCATATCTACGGTAGCCAAGATGCGGTCACTCAGCGTTGTCAGGTTCAGGCGTTGCCGCTGCTTGAGGCCCTGCCAGATGCGCTCTCGGTAGAAGGGATCGCGACCGGTCAGCTCGGGTTTGACCAGCGTCTCCAGCACATGGGCAGGGATAGCGCCGAAGGCGTAGCCCTCCGCCCCGTCTGAGGTCACGATCGTGACCAAGCTCTGGGTCGCCTCGTGGGGCTCGGCAGGATGTCCGTGACCCTCAGAGTCACGCCCAACGTATGAAGTGTAGCGGAAAGTCCTGACGTGAATGTCCACGATCTGCATCGTTGTCATCTCCTCTAGTCCAGCCACTGCGACAGGTTCTCCTTGACAAAGGCGTCGTCATTGAGATGGGGATAGGCCGTCGTGACCCGATCGATCTCGCACAGCTGCCCGGGTGAGAGATCCTCATCCGGGTCCAAGCACCAGCGCCCTGCCAACAGCCCCTGGCGGCGCAGGATCTCATGAATCCCTGGGATACACCCGGCGAAGCTGTGTGCCGCATCGAAGATCGCGCCGTTGGCATCGGTGAGCTGGGCACCGCGCGTCAGCAGGTCCCGGGGTATGTTCCCACCGGCGGTCACCATCTGATGAATCTCCTCCAGCAGCACGACGGCCTTTCGCGTCCATGCCGCCCATTGCCCCAGGAGCCCACCGACGATGCGCAGAGGCGCGGCGGATAGTGCATCGTTGAAGGCAAAGGGCGTGAGCAGATCGCCGACGATGGCGTCGTCGTTGCCGGTATAGAGCGCGATCGTGAGACTCTCACCGGCGCTCCGGATCACCTGACCAGCGCGCCCTGCATCGTGCACGGCCCGCACCACATCCAGCGTCTGGTAGCGGTTGAAGGGCGCGATCTTGACACCGATGACCCCCTCGATTTCGGCGAAGGCGCGCCAGAACGCATAAGGCAGCAGACGTCCCCCCACCGCCGGCTGCAAGTAGAAGCCGATGATGGGTAGCACCTCTGCCACGGCCCTGCAGTGCGCGACGAGATCGTCGACCGGACCGGTGGTGTTTACCGGCGGCGCCTCCGGACCGTACGCCCCCAGGCTGACCAACCCAGCGTGGTAACCCAACTCGCGGGCCAGGTCGGCCTCCCGCAGTGCCTGGTCCATTCGCCCGCAGATACCCGCGACTTTCATGATGGTCCGACCACGGTAGGCGCACCAGGCCTCAGCGACGTCCGCGGTATACCGCAGCACCGGCTCAAACAGCCCTATCGCGGGATCCCGGATGGCGAACTGCGTCGTATGGACGCCGACGGCAAGGCCTCCGGCGCCGGCGTCGATATAGTAACGCACCAGCGCGCGCTGGTGCCTCCGATCAAAGGACCGGTTGCTGTCCAGTGCTAGTGGCATCGCGGGGATGACCATGCCCTCCCGAAAGCGATCCAGCAACGCCTGGGACAGCGTACCGGGGTCGGTCACCGGATCTCCGCGCCCATTGCCACTAGAAATCCCCGTCGACCACGCCGAAATGCGTCGGCTTGTGCAGCGAGCGACCCCCACCTTGGATCCATGCCGCTTGCCAGCGGATCATCGTCATCAGAGGCACGGAGGGATAGCCAAAGCGCTCGACAGCCGCTGCCGCGTTGCTCAGGTACATGCGTCCGCCCGACCCGTCGCCTGTGAAGGTCGCTTGGACGCCGAAGAGCCTGGCAAAGGCCTCAGCCACGAAGCGCACGGAGACCGTCTCCGGCCCCGTCACATTGAGGATAGACGGGGGCGACGCACAAGCTTCGAGGCAGCGGAGCGCCCAGTCATTGGCATCGCCTTGCCAGATCGCGTTGAAGTGGCTGACCGTGAGGTCTACGGGCTTGCCGCTGAACACGCGGAAGCCGATGTCGTAGAGAACGCCGTAACGTAGGTCGATGGCGTAATTGAGGCGCATGAAGCACACCGGCGTCCCCCAAGTCTCACTCCAATAACTGAAGACCCGTTCCCTGCCCAAGCAGGACTGCGCATACTCACCCACAGGGTCGGGTGGCGTACCCTCCGTGCAGCCCCCGCTGGACACCGGCACCAGTGGGTAGACGCAGCCTGTGGAGAAGACCACGATCCGGCTCTCCCGGTAGTGATGGCTCACGTTGTCGGGCACGCTTACGTTCGTGGCCCAGGTCAGCGCCTGAGCACCCCGCGTGCCGAACTTCCGCCCCACCATGTAGATCACGTTCGCGACCTTCGGCAGCTGCGCCACTGCCTCCCGATCGAGGAGGTCGCACGACACAGTCCGCACCCCAGCGGACGCCAAGGCGTCCTGACTTGCAGGATCAGAGAAACGGGAGATGCCGTAGATCGTCTTGGCAACGCCGGCTTCATCGATCGCGCGCCGCGCCATCA
>JAFGNI010000520.1 GCA_016927095.1 Anaerolineae bacterium
ATGCTCGGGGGCTGTACCGGTGGAGGGCTTCGGCACGAGAGCTGGCCCGGTCTGATCTCGGTGGATGGCACGCTCTACGTGGCCAATCTTGCCCACGTCGAGGCGCTGAACGCGGAGACGGGCAAGGTCTACTGGAGTTTCCCCGCAGCTGAGGAAAAGAAGCAGCAGCCGTTCTACGCTGCACCGGTGTTTGTTCCGGATGTTGGCGACTATGGGCTGCTCGTGGTGGCGGGATTCACCGATCGTACGGTCTATGGGCTGGCGCTGGGCGCGTCACCTGCGGAGCGGCCCGACGAAGTTTGGCGCTTTGAGGGCGCTGGCGGGCAGTATGTGGGTAGCGGCATCGTCGCCGATGGCCTGTTTGTAATTGGTAATGGTGACGGTGAGGTCTATGCGCTCAACGTGACAGATGGCGCAAAGGTCTGGGAGTTTTCCACGCGCGACCGTGTCTGGGCAACGCCCGTCGTGGTCGATGGAACCGTCTACATCGCCTCGCTAGATCATCATCTCTATGCAGTAGACCTCCAGACAGGCGCCGAGCAGTGGCGGATCGAGGTCGCTGGTGCTATTGCCGCGACCCCCGTGTATGATGGTGCGGGCTATCTCTGGGTGGGCGACTTCGCCTCAACGCTCTACCAACTGGACCTGGACACGCATACGGTGAGCTGGACGTTCACAGCAGATAACTGGCTGTGGGCGAGTCCGGTGCTCGACGGGAGCACGCTCTACGTTGCCGACGTGGGAGGTACCGTATACGCCATCGACACCGAGACCCTCAGTCAAGTCTGGGACATCCCGGCTTCGGTGGGTGATGTGGTGCGAGGACGCCCCGCCCTGAGCGCTGACGGAAGCTTGCTGTACGTCGCCGGCTATGAGAAGGGCCAGGTCGTCGCGATCGACACGGTGAACGGCACGGTGCAGCAGAGCTGGGGGATGACGCTGGCGGATCCTGGCCGACTGCCCGGTGATCTGGTGCTTGATGATGCGCGCCTTTACACCATGCCCGTGCTGGTGTCGGAGCGCGTGCAGGCCTTCGATCCTGCTTCGGGTGAGTTGCTCTGGTCGTCGCCAGAGGCGACGGAGTAGCGCTGTTGCGCTCTGAGCAAACCCCGCTAGCATTTGGCTGGGTCGACATGCGGCGCGACCGGCCTCGCGAGGGCGCGATGATCCGGGGATCAGCGCGGACTGCTCTTGGCACTTGCCCAACGCGTCCGACGCGGGATTGTCCGAAAGACTAGGAGAGTGTGTTGTGTTTGATGCAGTATTAGTCCGACCTCTCATCAATGCCATGTTATTGCTGTACAAGTTCCTGGGCCAGGAGACGATTGTGGCTGTGGCTATGATCACGCTCCTGCTCAGGTTGGCAACGACGCCGCTGCAACTCAAGCAGCAGAAAGGCGTCAGGCGGCAGCAGGAGCTCAAGCCAAAGCTTGATGAGCTTCAGAAGAAATACAAGGACGATAAGAACCAATTCGCGCAGGAGCAGATGAAGCTGTACCGTGAAGCCGGGATCAACCCGGCGGCCGGATGTCTCCCGTCGCTGATCCAACTGCCTCTGATGATCGGGCTTTACCAGGCCATCATCCGGGTATTGGCCAGCACGCCCTTACAGCTTCTCGCTCTCCCCAAGGACATCTATCGGTGGATTCCCAGCCTCAGCACCTTGGTGCCGCTGAAGAGCCAGTTCCTCTGGCTGGACCTGGCTATTCCCGACCCACTCTTCATTTTACCGGTGCTGGTGGTCATTAGCTCGTGGTACTATCAGAAACTGTTGACCCCGCCCGCCACCGATGCGCAGGCAGCGGCGATGAACAAACAGATGATGCTGATGATGCCGCTGATGACGGGCTTTTTCACGCTGACCTATGCGTCAGGCCTGGGCGTGTACTTCCTGATCACCAACCTTGTGGGCGTTCTGCAGTACTACCTCTTCCGTAAGCACTTCGCACCGGTGACCGCAGCCCCAACCGGCAAGAGCCCGGAGAGCCCGGCTCGTACGAACAAGAGGGCATCATCGAAGAGCTGAGGCTTCGCTGTGGCGGCTGCATACCGGTATTGCCGGTGCACTTGGTATCGGGATCGCGGCGGTTGTCGTATCTGTGGCGGGTGATGCCGTCGCCGTTGAGTAGGAGGGTTCACTGATGGGATCGGATGAGTCGGTGGTTGTGACTGCCCCTTCGGTAGAAGAGGCGATTATCGTCGGGCTCACGCGGCTGGTAGCGACCCGCGATGAGGTCGAGATCGAGATCCTCGATGAGGGCAGCCGCGGTTTCCTGGGCATCGGAGCCCGGGAAGCGCGTGTGCAGGTGGTCCGTCGTCGACTTACTGGAGTCACGGAGGGCGCTGTTACGAGCCCCGAGCTCGTGGGCGGCGAGGTCGCTCCCGCCGCTCCGGCGACGCCGCCAGTGGCTAAGGAGCCCGTCGCCGTGGCTGCGGTGCCGGCACCGACGGTAGATGCCCCGCGACCTGCGGAGGTGCAAGAGCCGTGGTCCGTTGAGACTCCTGCGCCTGTCGCCACGCCTGCAAGACCAGACGTACCACGCGAGTCGCCCAAACCTCGGCGCGTGGGACAGAGCCCTGTACGTGACGGCGATGACGCAGTCGGGCAGGGACTGGATCGTGAGGGCTTGAGCAGGCTTGCCAAAGAGATGGTCGGCAATATGCTGCCGGGCATGGATATCGAGGCTACCGTCGAGTGGGTCGACGAGGATCGACCCACCCTCTGGATTTCTCTGTCGGGCCACGATGCCGACGCCCTGGTGGGACCCCGCGCGCGGAACCTCCACGCGCTACAATACCTGATCCGTGCCTTACTGTATCATCGGTCCGATGGCAGCTACAACGTTGTGGTCGATGCTGACGGATACCGCAAGCGCCGGCTGCGCAGCCTGGAGACGATGGCCAAGTCCAAGGCTGATCAGGCCGTGGCCGAGGGCCGTATGGTACGCCTGCGAGCGATGCCCCCTCACGAGCGGCGGATCGTGCACATCATCCTGCGTGAGGATGACCGTGTGATTACCGAGAGCGTGGGCAAGGGTCGAGACCGCGCCGTGACCATAGTGCCGCGGTCTACGTCCGAGTCCAAGTAGTGTTGGGCGGGATACGAGCCGGCCGTAGGGTGGCGTCGACGCGTGGGACGTAGCACGGTGCTGGGGCCGGTGGACTACCTTGCCATCGGTCACGTTACCTACGATGTACGCCAGGATCGTTCGTTCACGGCCGGTGGGACGGTTTCGTATGCGGCGCTCACGGCGGCAGCTCTAGGGCGCCGCGTTGGCATTCTGACAAGTGCCGGCGACGACTTTGACGTCTCGGTCTTCAATGGATCGGTGACTGTGAGATGCCACCCGGCCGCCCACACAACGACGTTCACGAATACCTATGTCGCCGGGCACAGACGCCAGTGGGTTCACCAACTGGCAAATCCACTTGATCGTACCTCAGTGCCTGAGGCGTGGGAGCAGCCCAGAGTGGCCCACATCGGCCCGGTGATAGGGGAGTGCGATCAGGAGCTTGTCGTTCACTTTGGCCCGGATACCTTCGTTGGCGTGACGCCCCAAGGCTATATGCGCTCACAGGATGGGGACGGGCGCGTATTGGCACATCCGTGGCAGGTGGCCCCTCTACTGCTGGCCCGTGCATCAGCGATCGTGTTCAGCCTGGATGACATTCAAGGAGATTGGCCGACCGCAACGCGCCTCGCAGAGCGTACTCGTC
>JAFGNI010000521.1 GCA_016927095.1 Anaerolineae bacterium
CTGAACGCCGTGCCAGAGAAGCCACAGATCGAACCCGCGGCCCCCGACGAAGTTCCTGCGCATATCATCGCTGACCGGCTTTGCCTCGATGCGCCGGTCGCTCACGTTCACGTAGAGCGTACGTCCGGTGTAGCCTCGGCTGAGGGGTGAGACCTCATAGGGCCAGTCAGCCAGAACGGTGAGTGTGTGTTGGGTCACAAGTCCTCCAGTGTGTCAACTTGGGTGTCTTGTCAGGCCTGCTGCAGCCCGCGGCAGGCTCTGCATCGCAGAACGAGGCTCCACCCGTCAACCCGGTGTCTCTCGATATTGCCGTAGGACGGTGCCATCCCAGAGGCCGGTGGTGGGCTCCTCGATGTCCACAATGGATAGGGCATCGTTCGGGCACGCTGCAACGCACTGACCGCAAGCCACGCACTTGAAGGCCGTGGCCCCATCCGTGTCAAAGCGCATGACCTCATAGGGACAAAAGCCAACGCAGGCCATACACCCGATGCACGTCTGCTTACGCACGTGTATCACACCGTCCTTCATCTGCACCAGAGCGTTAACGGGACAGACCTCGACGCAAGCGCCGCATTGGATGCAGAAGGTCGCGGCGAAAGCGCCGTCTTCCTCAGTGATCATGATGCTGGATTTCCGGACATCGGGAACCTTGAACCACGTGAGCGCACAGGTCGTCTCACACGCACGCGTGCCATCACATAGGTTGGGGTCGAACGCTAGCGTCTTGACCAAGAGTCGCTTCCTCCTTGGATGTCATTGTCGGACACCTCAACTGTATTATAGTTGGGCGGGGAACCTAAGACAATGGCGATACAATGGCTGAAGTTGGGGATACTCTTCGTCACGTTTCTGCTACGCGTTGGTAGCCTTGATGCGCAAGGCCTCTGGCGGGACGAGGTGGACCAATGGCGATTCGCGTTCCAGTCCTTGCCCGAGTTGTTGGGCAACTTCCTGAAGCCCGGCTGGAACGGGCCACTCTACTCCCCTCTGCTACGGGCCTGGGTCGGCGTGGCCGGTCAGAGCGTCTTCGCGATGCGGCTCCTGTCGGTCTTCTGGGACGTGTTGGGCGTGGGCTTGGCTGTCGCACTGGCGCAGAGGTTAGCCGGGCGCCGCGTATCCTTGGCGGCAGGCCTGTTGATAGCTGTGTCCCCCTATATGACGTGGTACGCCCAGGAGATCAAGATGTACACCTGGGTTCCGATGTTGGTGCTGTTGGCGCTCTATGCGCTGGATCGCGCCTGCCGGCAGCCGCGGCGGGCCTGGTGGCTCGTTGTGTTCGCCGCGACAACCCTGGCTATCTACAGCCACATCTTGGCGGCATTGCTTATCCCGGTGCTGGGACTCTGGTTCCTGCTTCACCCGATGCGCGACCCACGGGCCTGGCTGGGCGGCGGCGTGGTGCTGGGGGCACTCACGCTGCCTTATCTGCCGTTGCTTGCTTGGCAATGGCCCCTGTTGTGGCAGACCAGGGAGACCGGGTACCCGGATCTCACCTTCGGCGAGATGGCCTCGGCCCTTCTCAACGGCTGGAGTGCCGGCGTATCCCAAGGCGCATGGGGGACGCCGGAGGTGCTGCTTGCCATCACTGTGGGTACGACGGCAGTTGCTTCGGTTGGCTTGGGATGGTTGTGGGTCGGCCGAGGGCCGCGCCGGAGCAAGCAACTCGGGCTTTGGTTGGCCCTGCCGCTTGTTCTAGTCTGGGCCATCTCTCAGCGCGGACCGATCTTCACCGATCGCTATCTGATCTGGTCCTTGCCCGCCTTCTGCATTCTGCTTGCCGGCGGCGTGGTGACGCTGGGCCGTGCCTTTCGGCCAGCCGGACTGGTCGCCCTGGCAGGTCTGGCGACGATCGCGATGCACGGCTGGGTCGCCCAGGCGGCGATACCGATCAAGCCTGAGTTTGAGGCTGCGGTTGAGGTGGTCGAATCTCAACGCGGAGAGCGCGATCTGCTGGTGTTCCAGATTCCCTACAACCACCATGTCTTCAACTTCTATGCGACCGATGGTCTCGGTGCCTGGGTTGAGGCACCCTACACGAACTGGCGAGAGGCCGACAGCTCCTACCGTGTGGACAGCGACATGGTTGGCCGGCAGATGCGGGGACTGGTCGCCGGCTATGACCGCATCTGGCTGATCTACTCGGAGTACCAGCTTTGGGACGAGAGGGAGTTAGTGAAGTCCTGGCTGCGGGAGAACTATGATTTGGCTCAGCAGGTAGATTTCCACGGTGTCTCGCTCCTGCTCTTTCGGCGGCCGCCACGATGAAGGGATGTGGGCCAGCCAAAAGGAAGAGCGGCGCTGCCTCGAGGCAGCGCCGCTGTATCTCTCCCAGATCAGGTCGCCGTCACCTTACGGGATGCACAACACCTGGCCAGGATAGATGAGGTTCAGGTTGGTGATCGAGTTCGCGCGGCCGATGGCCCAGACATTGGACCCGTACCGAATCGCGATCATCGTCAGCGTCTGGCCGTAGGACACCGTGTGGTAGTAGCGACATCCAGGTGCCGGAGCAGGCGGAGGAGGCGCCGGTACCGTGCCACCCGGTGTGAACTGGCGTACGGCTACCGGGCCGGCAGGAATCGGTGACCAGGGCGCCACGGGAATGCCTAGCTTCATGCCGGCGTAGATGCGGCTTGGGTTAACGATGCCGTTGCACGCGGCGATCTTGCTGGGCAGCGTCGCATAGGCGCGACCGATCGAGTAGAGGCTCTCGCCAGCCCGGACCGTATGATAGCCTTGGAAGGTGCAGGTCCCAGGGACGGAGGTGGGTGCTGGCGTAGCGGTTGGTCCAGATGGCGGGGTCGTCGACGTCGGCGTGGGTGTGTTGGTGGCTGCCGGCGGCGGAGATCCGCTGCCGACGTTGAGGGTACCGTTCTGCGCTGTAGCCGCAATCTGCCCGCCGCTGGAGTCGGCTAGGAGAACGCTGGTGAAGGACAGGTTGCCGGCGCCATTGGCTTTCCCCTTGAAGGTGATCGTAGCCAGGGTGCCGCTGCCGCTGACCGGACCATGAGGCGACATCTGAGACAGTCCGAAGTCGATGGTGCCTGTTGTGTTGTCGGCGACATTCTGCGCCACGAAGTCCGCAGCTAAGAAGTCACCGAGGCCAATCTGCACACCATCGGTGCCCGCGTCAGCATCAACCACCTCTACCTGAGCGGGATTGAAGGTCAGGTGGAACTCAGCCCCGAACAGGTTGCTGACGTTCTGGACCGTGATGTTGACAACGACGTTGCTGCCCACAGAGACCGTGCTGGACGGGGGACTGACCCGAACCACGGGGTCGGCTGCCAACACCAGGCCACTGGGTGCACCCAGGAGTGCGACGAGCAGCGCCACTAGGGAAAGTAAGCGTAAGGTTTTGGTCTTCATCATTTCGTTCTCCAGAGAGTCTCGACTATGTCTACGTGCACGCTACCAGGTGAGCGGACCGTAGGTCCCGAAGTTCCCCGCAGCAATCGTGAGATCGAAGATGTTGATGGTGCCGTCATCGTTGATGTCCGCGGGATCCGTCGCCGCCGCGCCGGTCGATCCGTAGCGGCTGATGATGGTCACGATGTCCAGGATGTTGATGTTGTTGTCCGAGTTGACGTCACCGCCGGGAATCGTCGTGGTGCCCAGTGCAACCGTGGCGCCGACAACGTACACATTGCTCTTCTGTGCCTTCAGATACCCATTGTACCACGCTTGCACCAAATAGGTACCACCGAGCGGCACCGTTAGGGTGAAGTAGCCCGTCGCGTCCGTCTGCGCGGTGGCGATCACACCACCACCGGAGTTGTAGGCGACGACGTCAGAGAGAGCGTGGTCGGTGCGCGTGCCCTGGCGAAGGACGTGTCCCTCCAACATCCCGGCTGCGACCACCGTGATCGCCGGCACCGAGGTGCTGTTGATCGGGAACTCCTGACCATCCTCATCCGCCAGCACGCTGTCGGGGTCGATACCGAACCCCGCGGGACCCGCAGCCATACCGCCCCACGTGATCGTGGCGATCTTGCCGGTCTTGTTGGTGATGGGATTGCCGGAGTGGCTGAGGGCGATGTGCACACAGTCGAGAGCGGCATCGTTGGGGCATGGCGAGACTATCTCGTTTGCTGCGACGAAGACGTAGCTGCCGAAGAACTCGGTGGAAATGCTGACCTGAACGCCATTCGCGGGATTGTCGTCGGCGTCATCGACACTCACGATGGCCGGGTCGAAGCTGATGTAGACGTCCGCACCCATCACGCCCTCTTGCGGCGAGGCATTGTTGGTGACGGACAAGCTCACGGTTGTCGTGAACATGCCACCGACCACCGGGGCGCCGGAGGTCACATCGCTGACGATGATTGACGTGTAGTAGTTCGGGGCCTGGGCCAACACCATCTGTGGCAACAGACTGACCGTCAGAACGAATATCAAGACGAGCGACCAATGCTTCTTATTCATGGCATTCCTCCTCTGAAGGTGTGCTTACTGTGCTGCGACTCTACGATCTGGGTGACGCACGTGTACTTGCTTTCCATCTCCATTTTAGCGTGCACCGGCCCGCGTGCAGTTACAAAGGGATTACAGAACAATAACCACCATGTCCTGGTTGTGTTAACGCTGCGGTTTCTTGTCTTTTGGTCGAACTTAAGTAGAATCGACAGACATTCGACACGGAGAAAGGTAGTAGATCTGATCATGCCAGTCAACTACGCTGAACTGCGCCGCCGTCTGCAGGTGAACGAAAAGGACTTGCAGTCGCAATTGCACGATCTGCAGCGTGAGGTCCGCGAAGAGGGTGTGGGCTACAGCAACCATATGGCTGATGCTGGTACGGAGGTCTTCGAACAGGAACTGGACATGGGGTTGGCTAAGCAACTCAAGCAGTCCTATGATGCTGTGCGGGAAGCCCTCCATAAGTTCGAGGACGGCACCTATGGCCTCTGCGAGTCCTGTGGAACGCGTATCGAACTAGCCCGGCTCGAAGCTATGCCCGAAGCCCGGTACTGCCTTTCGTGCCAGTCCCGCCTCGAGAACCGCTTCGAGAACCGCCGAGACAGCCGCAGATGAGCCTGGAGCAAATCGCACCAGCAGTGGAGTCACGCGGGCGCGAGGATGCGAGGCATGTGAGCCATCTGCTGTTCTACGGTGCGATCGTGGGGGTGCTTCTTATCGATCAACTTAGCAAGGCGTGGGTTGTTGAGAACCTATCGCTTTATCAGCCCACAGACCTTGTTCCCTGGCTAGCACCCGTCCTCTCATTCACGTCCATCCGGAATACCGGCGTGGCTTTTGGCCTCTTCCAGGGGCTTGGCAGCTTCTTTGCGGTTTTCTCTATTCTGGTCCTGGTTGGCGTTTTCGCTTTCCGCCGCACTATCTCACCCGATGATCTGCGCGTGCACCTGTCCTTGGGGCTTGTGGTAGGTGGCGCGTTGGGGAACAACATCGTGGACCGGCTGTTGCGGGGGCATGTGGTCGACTTCCTCGATGTGAACTTCTGGCCGCTACAGAACTGGCCTGTGTTCAACATCGCCGACTCGGCAATCGTGGTCGGGGTAGCTGTGCTACTTCTCGATTCGCTGCTGGCCGGCGGCTCGGGGGTATCGTCTGATGGCGACTGAGTGGACCACGCTAGACGTGTCGACGCCGACACGCCTCGACCAACTGCTGGCGCGCCGGTGGAACGCCCTGGATCATGAACAGATCCGCACGTTGATCTTGGAGGATGCCGTTCTCGTGAACGGTGAGCCCGCCAGGAAGCTCGGGCAGCGCTTGGATGCCGGTGACACCGTCCGGATTCGGTTGCCGGAACTGTCCTCGGCTGAGGCTTATCGCCTGCCGATTGGTCTTTCCTTGCCGGTCCTCTATGAGGATGATGAGGTCTTGGTGGTGGACAAGCCTGCCGGTGTCGCTGTGCGGCGTTCCGGTGCCGGGCCCGAAATTAGGGACGAGGCGACAGTCCCTCAGATACTCGCTGCTAGGTATCCAGACAGAGCCCACGTTGGTGGTGTGAATCGAGCCGGTGTTGTGACGACGTTGGATGAAGAGGCCTCGGGCCTGCTGCTGGTCGGGAAGACAGAGGCAGCTTACCGGGCCCTGCGGCGCCTTATCAAGCGACAGTATGAACACGAGGTCTACACCGTGCTGGTCGAGGGGCACCTCCGTGACGAGATCACCGTCGATCAGCCCATCGGCAATGTAAAGCGAACCCGCCGGCGGCTGGCGGTGGCGCGGGAGGGGCGCCCCGCGCAGACTTATGTGCGGCCGCAGCAACATTACATCGAGAGCGGTCGTGACTACACGCTGCTCTATGTCCGCCCCGAGACGTCGCGGATGCACCAGATCCGTGTGCATCTGGCGTGGTTGGGTCTCCCCGTGGTCGGTGACCAGCTCTATGGCTCTCGTCGGCAGCCTATGCTGCCGGACCGTCTCTTTCTGCACCTGAGTCAACTGCGTTTCATGCACTCTGTGACTCAGGAAGAGATCGTTGTCGAGTCGCCGCTTCCCACCGAGCTGCACTCGGTCCTGACCTATATGCGGCGTCCGAAGTAAGCCGCCATCGGTGACCGAATGGCTGGCGCTCTCCTGGCCAGCCTCGAGCAGCGCCCGCTATCCTTTGACCTAAGAGCTCATACAAGGAGTGAAAATGCGCGAACTGAACGTTGCTGTCGTACAGATGCAGCCAGAACTCTCCAAGATGGAGGACAATGTCGGTACAATGTCCGAAATGGTGGCTCGCGTTGCCACGGAGCAACCTGTCGACATCATCGTTTTTCCGGAGCTTTCTGTCACGGGCTATGAGGGTGGCGCGCGCTTTGCCCAGATGGCCCAACGCGTTCCCGGTGCAGTGACGAATATCCTGGGCCAACGGGCGACGGAGTTTGGCGTCTACCTCCTGATTGGCATGGCTGTGAAGGAAGATGTCGAGACCGTGCTCTACAACGGCGCTGTGTTGATTGCACCTGATGGGGAGGTGGCGGGCGAATACCGCAAGATCCACCTCCCGGCTGAGGAACGATTGGTCTTCCGACCGGGCTATCGGATCAAGCCAATAGAGACCGAAATCGGTATCCTCGGTGTGATGACCGGGTGGGATTTGGCCTTTCCCGAGATGGCCCGCAGCCTGATGCTGAGCGGGGCAGAGGTCATCCTGCTGCCAGCGGCTTGGCAGACCAAGGACGCGGATATGTGGCGCACGTTGTTGGTCGCCCGCGCGTACGAAAACGACATCTACATCGCCGCCGCGAACCGCATTGGCGAGGAGCCGTCGTACGTCTTTGCAGGACAGAGCGCGATACTGGCGCCGTCAGGCGAGGTGCTGGCTGCGCTTGAGGAGCCTGAGGAAGGCTACATTGTGGTGCGCCTCGACCTCGATGAGGTCCGGCACCGGCGCGAGGAATCGCAGGTGATGCTGGCGCGACAACCGAGCTCCTATCGCCCGATTGTCAGGAAGTACTGAGTCTCAGAGCCTCTGACTGACGAGCGGCCCACACTGGGCCGCTCGTTCCTATGTTGCGGAGCCCGCGACGCTAGAGCGCCTTGTCATAGAGCCGGTAGGTGCGGTAGATCTCGGCCCCCATACTCCTAGCGGTCTGCAGCATTGGCTGATTGCTTTCGAGAACCCAAGAGAACTCGATGTCTTTGTAGGTGGGCACACACCGGCGCATCGTCTCGACCATGATCAGCGCGTGAAGTCCTTGTCCGCGGTACTCCTCGACAACACCGCCGGCGAAGGCCCGGATGGTCGTGACGACCTTGCGTACCTTCCAGAAGTAGAGGAACTTGAGCATCGTCCACCACTCAGGAACGTCGGGGCGGGGATACGCCTTGTGGAGGGCCTGGTTGACGTCCGGTAGCGGCAGCCCCGCGGCGATGGGTCGCTCATCTTTGAACATAAAGAACACCGTATCCGTGTCGATGATGGGCTTCAGCGCCTTGACTTCGTGCTCCAGTTCCTCATCGGTCAGGGGGACGAAACCCCAGTTCTTGGACCAGGCCTGGTTGTACACTTCCTTGAAGTAGGCTGCATCCGTCTCGAAGTCCCTCATGTTGATGGGGCGGAGCGTGACGCCAGCGCGGTCACGGGCCCGGTTCGCGACACGCAGCACCTTCGGATTCATGCCGGTACCGTCTGGCTTGATGTGGCGGATATCGGAGAGGAACGCGTAGAGGTCTTGTGCCTTGGCATAGCCCGCGCTCTCGATGTAGGGGACATAGTAGCGTGGATTGTAGGTCATCATCGCGACAGGGGCGCCGTTCCAGCCGTCGACCAGTAGGCCGCACTCCTCGTTTTGGGAGAAGTTCATCGGCCCTCTGACGGTGTCGAACCCTTCCTCGCGCAGGGCCGCTTCGGCAGTCTGCAGGAGCTCCTGCGCGGCCTCTTCGTCCTGGAGTACCTCAAAGAGCCCGAAGAAGCCGACCCGATCGTTCCAATACTCATTGTGGCGGTAGTTGGCGATAGCTGCGATCGTGCCCACGATTTGGCCATTGCGGCGCGCTGTGAAGTACTGCACTTTCGCGTGTTTGTGGAA
>JAFGNI010000522.1 GCA_016927095.1 Anaerolineae bacterium
CAGGGCACGTTGGGGTAGAGATGGTGCTCCAGGTGGTACCCGAAGTGATAGCAGGTCAGGAAGGACAGCCACTTAGGGTAGGTGCTGGTCTGCGCATGGTGGCGGTTAGTGTAACCCGCGGGCGGCTCACGGTGCGTGAGGTAGGTCCCAAAGGCAAAAAGCTGGAGCGTGCTGAGCAGCGCCGGCCCGGCCCAGAAGGCCATCACATTCCTCAGGGGGACACCCGCCCCATATCGAAGCAGGTTGAAGATCAACGCCATGCCCACGAGTTGGGGGAGCGTCAGGTAGTGCACCATGAAGTGCAGGTACCAGCGCAGAAACCCCCGGTGTTGGCCATCATGGTAGTCCGGATCGTCGGGACGGCCCGGTGTACGGTGGTGCTGGAAATGCGCCTCGCGGATCTTCTTGTAGGGAAACAGCGCGTAGAGAAAGAGGATAATCTGGCCCACCCATCGATTAAAGTCACGATGATGGGGCCAGACCGCCCCATGGATGGCGTCGTGGGCGGTGATGAAGAGCCCAGTGTAGAGGAAGGCCATCCACACAGTCCCGAGCGGCAAGAGTATCCAGGATGTAGGGGACACCGGCAGAGCCAGGAGACCTACCAGAGAGACAGCCCAAAGCCCGAAGATCAGAAGCCCAATCCACACCCCACGTGCATCTTCTTTCATCGCCGTCACCACCTCCCCAGACCCTACGCTCGGGGTTACGGCCTCCTCGAGCCTATCATCGTGACATCCGAAGGGGCAAGAAGCGCCCCAGCCGGACATCACGCGTCAGAGATCGCCCTGTTGTGGTTACATCAGAGTCAGTCCGGCAACGTAAGCCCCAAGGCTTCCAGCATCGCTGCGTTGGTGTCAAAGCGGAAGGCCTCCTCGCCGGCAGCAGCCGCACGCTCGGCCTCGATCTCCTCAAGGCGCAGCGCATCCGCCGTCGTGATCACCGGCTTGTCCAACTGCCCGAGCGCCACCATGAGTCGCCGGCGCGCGGCTGCCGCATCGCCTGCAACCGGTCGATCCGCCAGGTAACCCTTCACCGCTGCGGCGCAGCCTTGCGCATCCTTGCGCGCCAGGGCGACCTGGCCCTTGCTCGCCTCCCGTGCCCACCCCGCGATGAAGACACCCGGCAGCGCCTCACCACAGGCGGGATCGAAGGCCTCAAAAGAGATACCACCAACGGCGTAGTGGGGATCGGGATGCTTGACGAAGGAAAACCACTGGGTTGGCAGCCCGAAGTCCTCGCTCACGCGATCGCCAATGCAGAAAATCACCGTGTCCACGTCGAGGATATCCGTGGTTCCGGTACGGACTGGCCGCGTCACGCCTTCGGCATTGCGCACCAGCTCCGTGTTTTCCACTTCCAAGCCTGCTACGCGCCCCTCGCCATCCCCCAGCATCCGGCTGGGAGAGGCGAGAAATCGGAACCGGACGACCGTATTCGAGACCGGCGGTTCAGCGCGATCGAGAGCTGAGAGGACGAAGGCCTTGGCCTCGTCGGGATTCTGATCCACAGCCGCCATGCGCGACCGCACCCGCTCGATCTCGCGCTCAAAGTCCGCCACATCCAGGTTCGCCGCGATATGCTCGAACTCCTGGCGCGTGAACTTGATCTCGACGGGCCCCCGCCGTGCCACGGCGATGACTTCGTCGATTTTCAGGTCGCGCACCAGCCACCGCGCGATGTCTGCCATCACATTGCCGACGCCGATGAGCGCAGCACGCCTGCCAATATCGAAACTGCGCTCGCTGAAAGGCGGCAGCCGGTTGTAGTAGTAGATAAGGTCTTTGGCGTGATAGACGCCTGACAAGTCTTCCCCCGGGAGACCCAACCACTTCGTGCCCTGAGCCCCCACGGCTACGACGATGGCGCTAAAGCCCATCTCTCGAAGCGCTGCCAGCGTGAGATCTCCCTCGTTGCTCACGGTGACGTTCCCGAAGTAGGTCACCTCAGGCATTTCCAGGATCTTCTGGAACTGGTTGCGCAGGACGGACTTGATCCTGTGTTTGCTGTGGTAGATGCCGTACTCGGCAAGCCCCCCTGGCTTGAAATCACGGTTCAGCAGGATCACGTCCATACCATCGCTGGCTAAGGCTTGCGCGGTGAACAGCCCCGCGGGCCCTGCGCCGATGACCAACACCAACGCTTCAGACGATGCGTCCGATGACGCGTCAAGTGATGATCTCCCATCCATGCACACCTCCGGTACGCCCTAGCTGGCTGATCGACAAGCGCGGCTGGCTCTAGGCAAGCCAGCCGCGCTACGACTCTCCGAGTGCGCCTCGAACGGAGCTAGTAGGACCAGCGGTGAGGGCCTCGCTCACCGGGTCCCGAATCCGTCCGCAGTCGCCAGAGGGAAGTCTCCATCAAGGTTTCCATATCAGGGCCAAAGATCATCTCCAACTGCGCCAGCGCCGCGCTATCGTAGCGTGTGTAGCTACACGAGTCGCACCGCCAGGCGGGGAAGTTTGGCATCGTGATCATCCGGTCGCCCCAGGGGCGGAGGTAGGTGATCTTCGTGGGTTTGAGGGTGCCAAACGCACAGTTGGGACAGGAATAGGTCATGCTTCAGGGGCTCCTTCAGCGATGGCAATACTCCGGCTGGCCCCGATGCGTGTGGCACCTGCCCCAATCATAGCCATCGCCTCATCGTAGGTGTGAATGCCGCCGGCAGCCTTGACGCCCATATCGGGGCCCACCGTCTTGCGCATCAGCGCGATGTCCGCAACGGTGGCGCCACCAGTGGAAAACCCTGTGGATGTCTTGACGAAGTCCGCGCCGGCCGCCTGGCACAGGCGACAGGCTGTGATTTTCTCATCATCTGTGAGAAGCGCCGTCTCCAGGATCACCTTCAGGATCGCGCCGCCGGCGTGACACGCTGCAGCCACCGCAGCGACATCCTCCTGCACCTCCGTGACCTTGCCGGCCTTGAGCAAGCCCACGGCGATGACCATATCAACCTCAGTGGCGCCCTGTGCGACCACCAGTTCGGTCTCGCAGACCTTGGCCCCCGTCAGCGTGGCCCCCAGCGGAAATCCGACGACCGAGCAGACGGCTACGTCGGAGCCCGCCAGCAGTTCCGCCGCCTGGGGAACAAAGACCGGGTTGATGCAGACCGACGCAAAATGGTAGCTCAGGGCTTCCCGGCAGACACGGGCGACCTCTTCGGGCTGTGCTTCCGGCTTCAGCAACGTGTGGTCAATGGTGCGTGCCAACTCCTGACGGTTCATTGCGCCTCCTCCAACTCCGGGAACACATAGTGGGGCATCGTGCCCCACTTTTCTGGTGGCCAATAGCGGAAGACCGTCTTCCCTAGGATATTGTCCTCTGGCAAAGCGCCCCAAACATGGGAATCGCTCGAGTTGTTGCGGTTGTCTCCCAGGACGAGGTACTCGTCAGGGCCCAACACGACGTCGTCCTGATACATTGCAGGACCACTCACGTAGGGTTCATTGAGCGCGACCCCGTCCACCCACACGCGACCATCACGGATCTCCACGCGCTCCCCTGGCAGGCCCACTACACGCTTGATATAGGGAATCGTGCTGCGGTGATCCGGTGGATCCAGCACGACAATGTCCCCGCGCTGAGGCTCGCGGAGCCAATAGGCGATCTTGCTGACAATGAGGTACTGGCCTTCGTGCAGGGTGGGTTCCATACTGATCGACTGAACCTCATAGCGTCCTGTCAATGTGTTCACCAGCACAAAGATCATCACAGCCAGGACCAAGGTCTCGATAACGTCGCGAATCCACGCCCAGACCTGCCCTTTCGGGCTCGCCTCCTGTCTCGTTTCGGGCACCACATCCACACTGGGTGCCGCCTCACCAGCCGCTATGCTTGAAGGTTCCACGCGTTGCACCATTATTGAGCCGCTTCCAGTTCCGGGAATGTATAGTGAGGTATCCTACCCCAGTATTCGGGTGGCCAATAGGAGAAAAACGCCTTGCCTAGCACATGCTCCTCTGGCAACACCCCCCACGAATGCGAGTCACTGGAGTTGTTGCGATTGTCACCGAAGACCAAGTATTCACCCTCGCCCACGACCCAATTACCTGTGTAATTGGGCGGGGCGCTGATATAGGGTTCGTTGAGCGCGATACCATTCACCCAGACACGCTGCTCGCGGACCTCGACGAGATCGCCAGGGAGCCCAATGACCCGCTTGATATAAGGGACGTTGCTATTGCGATTGGGAGGATCCAACACGACGACATCGCCCCGTTGGGGCGAGTGAAGCCAGTATGTCACCTTGCTGGCGATCAAGTACTGGCCATCGTGAAGGCTCGGCTCCATACTCTGACCGTGCACCTGATACCTGCCGGTCAGTGTGTTGATGACAAAAAAAAGGATCGCCGCCAGAAGCAACGTTTCCAGCGTGTCCTGTAGCCATGAGCGAATACCAAAGGATTGGCGAATCGAGGGCCCCTCATCCTCCGGAGCAATCTCAGTGGAATCGAGCGCCTCGTTCGAGCGATCAATGACCAAACCACCACCTCCCGTTACCCTAAGCGGGAATTATAGTTGATGTCTTGGCTGGGGCAACCCTCACACGCGGGGAGAGCACTTGTCGGAGATGACAAGACACCCCGCGCTAACGGGGGCGTCCGAAATGGCTAGGAAACCGCCGGTTAAACCTGGCTCGACGCCAGCACCTACTAGGTTCGTCTCAGGCCGGCTCCCACTGAACCCACAGGTCAGCGAACCCTCACCGGGCAGCTCCCTCCTAAGGGGCTACGTTTCCGACTCTGAGGTTTCTGCGCCGGCCGTCGTAGGTGCCGGACCGGCCTCATCTGCCGTCTCGATCTCCGGTTCCGGCTCCGGCTCTGGCTCTGGCTCCGGTTCGGGTTCGGGTTCGGGTTCCTGCTCCTCCTCATCCTCCCAGCCAATGATCCAGACGGCGAGTCCGGCCACAAGGATCGTGGCGATGATCAATGCCGCCCACTGTCCCGGCAACAGGCCGACGTCCCGCGCCGACCAGACTAGGATGGCGACCATACCGATGGACAGCACAATCCAGGAGGTCCACTGGGGGTGTTCGGTTACAAACTTCTTGATCTTATCCATCGTGTCACTGCCTCCGCAAGTAGACGAGTTCATGTGCGATCATCGTATCGTGACACCACCATGAACGCAAGGGTCCGTCACCAAGCGCGCGGCACCTACACCGGTCGGCCGATAGGCTCCTCACGCAGGTACTTGATCATCACGCGCTCGGCACTCAATCCCCATTCATTCGCAGCTTCCCGGCAGGGCGCGCCCAGGGCATCGAGACACTCGGCATCATACCCAAGACTCTCCCAGAACCTCACCAACCCGGCGCTCGGTTCGGCAGGCAGAAAGAGCAACGCCGCCTCAGCCCGCAGTTCCCGCGCCTCCGCCTCCATTGTCTCAATCAAGGCACGGGCGATTCTCATCGCCTCGGCACCCGATGCAGCTATCAGGCAATCGGTCACGCGTACAATCAGGTTCTCGATCTGCCAACCCAGTAAGCCGACGACCTGGCCCGCGCGCTCGGCAAGCATGAAGCCGATCTGACCGAAGCGCTGAACGACACTCAGCCCCGTGATCTCCCCTTGGCGAGACACGTCCGAATGCGCAGCGTTGACAAAACCCGCGATCGCCTCAGCATCAGAGAGACGAGCCCGACGGACCTCGACGGTGGCCGTCACATTTCCTCCTCTGGCACCCCTGGACCGGCAATGCAGCGCACATTATACAAGGCTTTGATGAATCCACAACGCAAGTTTCATCGGAAGACTTCCGGCGGGCGATTGCAGGTATGCTGGTATAATGAGATTCGTGTAGTGTTGCTTCTTCAGCACATCTTCCCGTCTGATATGATCCTTTGGACAGATCACTGAAGCGGAGAGCGAGACGATATTGGTGCGAGAACTGATTGCCGGGGCCCAAGACCTGCAGATCTCCCTGCGTACGGAACACCTGGAAGCCTTGCGTCGCTACCAGGACCTCCTCCTGACCTGGAACGACCGCTTCAACCTGACAGCGATCACGGATGACACCGGCATTCAGATCCGGCACTTCCTGGACTCGCTTTCGTGCCTGCTGGCACTGGAATCCGGCGAAAGGTTCGGGGGTAAGCGCGTGATCGATGTGGGAACCGGCGCCGGCTTCCCCGGCATCCCTCTGAAAATCCTCTGCCCCAATATCAAGCTCACGTTGCTTGAGGCGACAAAAAAGAAGACGCGCTTCCTGCAGCAGGTGGTCGATGAGCTGGGGCTGCGCGACGTCACGGTCATCCACGGCCGTGCCGAGGCGGTGGGGCAGGATCCGGCCCACCGGGAGCAGTACCACTGGGCCTTGGCACGCGCGGTGGCAGATCTGCCGATTCTGATGGAGTACCTGTTGCCCTTTCTTCAGGTCAACGGTCGGGCGCTGGCCCAGAAGGGCGAAAGCGCCCCCGCCGAGGTCCACCGCACGAACTTCGCCTTCCAGCAGCTGGGAGGACAGCTGCGGCAACTGATCCCCGTCGATCTGCGCGGCATCAACGAGACGCGGTATCTTGTGCTCGTCGACAAGGTGGCTGCCACACCGGCGAAGTACCCACGCCGCCCCGGGATGCCCGGCAAGTATCCACTCGCCAGCGAGTAGCCGGCACGCTCACGGCACTGCCGGCGTCTTCGCCTCGCTGTAAAGCCACTCGTAAGCCCCGAAGTGCTCGCGGATGAGCCTCACATAGCGGCGTGTCTCGGAGAAGTCGATCAGCTCCACAAAAAGGTCGGGATCCTCACCGGCCAATTGCCACCACCGGAGCGAGTTACCCGGCCCGCCGTTATAGGCGGCCATGGCGGCGTAGAGATTCCCATCGATGAGGTCGCGCTGTTCCGCGAGATACCAGACGCCGAAGCGCACACTCACCATCGGACGGTAGAGATCCGACGTCTCATAATCCGGTGGCCAGTCGAGCGCCTGAGCGATGGCAGCACCGGTGGGTGGGATCACCTGCATCAGACCGTGAGCGGCGGCAAACGACGTCGCCGAGCCCTCGAAGAGGCTCTCCTGGCGCAGCAGGGCATAGACCAGCAGCGGCGGGAGCTCTTGAGAGGCAGCCTCTGGTTCCACGAGTTCGCTGTAGTAGGTCGGGTAGGCGAGACAGCCGATGAACCTGGGCAGCGCTGAGATCTCTTGGGCCGGCGATAGCTGCCACAGAGCCACCGCGGCACTGATCGAAGAGCGGTACACCCCCAGCTCGCGAAAGGCCAGCGCCAGCCGGTACTGCGCCAGGGGATCGTCCGCGGTCGCGGAACGCAGCTTCTCGAGCTCGAGGCGCCCCTCGTCGAAGTGCCCTATGCGCAGCAGGAACTCCGCACGACGGAATCGCAGGTCGTTCCGAAGGTCCGCGGGCATGCCGCCAACGTCCACCGCGGGGTCCAGCCCCAGCCACGTCGCAAGCCAAGTCTCTGCCTCCGCCCGCGCCTGCGGCGTGTCACATGGCACCGCCACGGCAGCATCCGGCGGGAAAGGCGGGTCGCCTTCGAGCAGGTCCTCCGCCTGGAGGCCGTAGAAGTCCCAGGCCCCAAGGCTCACTGCCTGGCTGAGGGCTTCGGTGGCGCTCAACGTCTCCCCCGCCGCTAACTGCGTTTTGCCGAGCCAGTACCATGCGGCTTGTGTGTTCGCATCGTAGGGATACCACACAGTCTGGCTCCGCCACGCCTCCTGGGCATTCTCAAGATCGCCGGCGCGATACCACAGCAACCCGGCGCGGAAACGCGCTTCGGCAGCGCGGTCGTCGTTCGGATAGCTCTCCGCGAAGGTCACGAGGATATCA
Source organism: Anaerolineae bacterium (assembly GCA_016927095.1). Next base: position 7,787 of record JAFGNI010000522.1, read on the forward strand.
GCGGCTAACACAAACTCGTCAAGCTCCTCAAAGCGCGCCGCCGCCTCCCACAGGGCGTCGACAGCCTCTGCAGTGGCGCCGGCAAAGGCGCTGACGATGCCGGTACCATAGCTCTCCCGCGCCAGCGCCTCCTGGCCCAAATTCACCAGAGCCTGGCCCTTGCCGATCCATGCAGCGGGCACCAAGGGATCATCGGGGTGGGTCTCGATCAGCAGCTCGAACTCATCAAGGGCAAATTGGGGGCTGCCGGCTTCTAGAAACGACAGGCCGGCATAGTAGTGGGGCTCGCCGGTATGATCGGGGTCGCCCAGGATGACCCGGTAGAATGCCTGCACAGCCGGGCCATAGGCCTCAGCATAGTAGTCGACCATCCCTCGAAGCATCTCGTCAACGGGTTGGCCAGCCTCCACAAGGGTCACCATTGACTCGTAGGCCACGTCCATCCGCGGGTAGGCTGTGGCCAGCGCAATCATCCGGCTGTAGGCCTCCTCCGCTTCCCCAAAGCCGAGGGCGGTGTCCGCGGCCCGGTACATGATGTCTGCGCGGTAATCGGGGATGCGGGCAATATCCAGGATTGCGTCGTATGCCGCCATCGCACCCTCGTAGTCGCCGTCGCCGGCCTCTGCCCTGGCGATCTTCTCCAGCAACCAGACCTGTTCTGAGGCGGTCTCGGCCTGGGTCAGCGCGCGGGAGTAGGCCTGGGTGGCGGTCAGGGGCTGGCCCGCCGACAGAAGGGCGTCGCCTATCCATTCGTTGAGGTAGAGCCCCAGCTCGGGTTTGGCAAGCAACGCAGCCGAATAGGTGTGGCTGGCGGTGATGTGGGCACCCGTTGCC
>JAFGNI010000523.1 GCA_016927095.1 Anaerolineae bacterium
CTCGCTGCAGGCGGCCAGACCTACAAGATGCGCTTTGGCCACCGGGGCGCCAACCATCCGGTCCGCGATATGCGCACGGGGCAGATCGTGATCACGACCCAAAACCATGGCTTCGCCCTGGATCCCACAAGCTTGGGCATCGGTTGGGCACCCCTCGACGCGGCCTTCACGCCCGCCGTCCCGGGGCTCTGTGAGGCGGCGCCCTTGGCGACGGATGCCCCGGACGATGCTTCCCAGGCGTGGGTCGCCTCTGATGCGGCGCCTGCAGCCGCCACGATGGCCGACAAGCTGCCCAAGGAGCCCCTTTTGGGATATAGCCCGGCTGGCTTCGGCGCGCTGGAGGTCACCTATCTCTCGCTGAACGACGGCACGGTTGAGGGCTTGCGCTTCCGGGACTACCCCGCCCTGTCGGTGCAGTTCCATCCCGAGGCAGCTCCCGGTCCCCACGACGCGAGCTCGTTCTTCGAGCAGTTCCTTTCGATGGTCAAGGACCACGCCTAGATGCCTAAGCGCACGGACCTGCATACCCTACTGATCATCGGCTCCGGTCCTATCGTCATCGGACAGGCGGCGGAGTTCGACTATTCCGGGACCCAGGCGCTCAAGGCGCTGCGCGAGGCCGGCTACCGCCTCATCGTGGTCAACGCTAACTCGGCGACCATCATGACGGATCCCGAGCTCTCCGATGCCGTCTACATCGAGCCCTTGACCGTAGAAGCGCTGGAGGCCATCATCCGGCGGGAGCGGCCCGACGCGCTGCTGCCTACCTTGGGCGGACAGACCGCCCTCAACCTGGCGGTGGCCCTCCACGAGGCCGGCGTCCTTGAACGTTATGGCGTCCAGCTCATCGGCGCTTCCTTCGAGGCGATCCAACTCGCCGAGGACCGCGCGCTCTTCAAGAAGACGATGGTGGAGATCGGTCTCGAGGTACCGCGCAGCGAGCAGATCGGTTCGTTGCGCGAGGCTATGGTGGTCGCGGAGGAACTCGGCTACCCCCTCATCGCACGGCCTAGCTTCACGCTGGGTGGCACCGGCGGCGGCATCGCCTATAACGCCGACGAGCTCACGCAGATCGTGGCCCGCGGCCTGATCGAGAGCCCCTCACACACCGTCCTGCTCGAGGAGTCGGTCATCGGCTGGAAAGAGTACGAGATGGAGGTGATGCGCGACCACGCAGACAACGCTATCATCGTCTGCTCCATCGAAAACATCGACCCGATGGGCATCCACACCGGCGATTCCATCACCGTCGCGCCCGCCCAGACCCTGACCGATCGCGAGTACCAGGCGATGCGCGATGCCTCGCTGGCAGTCTTGCGCGCCATCGGCGTTGATACCGGCGGCTCCAATATCCAGTTCGCCGTCGATCCCGAGACCGGGCGCATGGTCGTCATCGAGATGAACCCGCGCGTCTCCCGCTCGTCGGCGCTGGCCTCCAAGGCCACGGGGTATCCCATCGCCAAGGTGGCGGCCCTCCTGGCCGTCGGCTACACTCTCGACGAGATCCCCAACGACATCACGCGGCAGACCACCGCAGCCTTCGAACCGGCGTTGGATTACGTCGTGGTCAAGATGCCGCGCTTCCAGCTGGAGAAGTTCCCCGGCGCCGATCCCCGCCTTACGACGCAGATGAAGTCTGTGGGCGAGGCGATGGCCATTGGCCGCACGTTGAAAGAGGCCCTGGGCAAGGCGCTTCGCTCGCTGGAGCTGGACGCGACCCCCGACCTCGACTTCGATCGCATCCCGGAGTACCTGGCCAACCCGACGCCCGAGCGCCTCGCCTACATTCATGCTGCGCTCCGCCGCGGCTATACCGTTGAGGAAATCCGTGCCTACACCGGGATCGATCGCTGGTTCCTCACGGAGATGGCGCAGTTCATCGCGTATGAGGCCCACCTGCGCGCGCTGCCTTGGGATCAACTGGATCGCGACACACTGCTCCAAGCCAAGGCATGGGGCTTCTCAGACCTCGAGTTGGGTGAGCTCTTCGATCACTCCGAGTCCGACGTGCGCCACCGCCGCAACGCGCTGAACGTGCAGCCGGTCTACAAGATGGTCGATACCTGCGCGGCGGAGTTCGAGGCCTACACGCCCTATTTCTACTCCACCTACGGCGGCACCGAGGACGAGGCCATGCCCACCCATCGCCCCAAGGTCCTGATCCTGGGCTCCGGCCCCAACCGCATCGGTCAGGGCGTCGAGTTCGACTATGCCAATGTCCACGCCGTCTGGGCCCTCCAGGAGGAGGGCTATGAAGTGATCATGGTCAACTCCAACCCCGAGACGGTCTCCACGGATTATGACACCGCCGATCGCCTCTATTTCGAACCGTTGACGGTGGAGGATGTGCTCCACGTCGTACAACACGAGAATCCCGTGGGCGTTGTCGTCGGCTTCGGCGGCCAGACGCCGCTGAAGTTGGCCCGGGCCCTCATCGACGCCGGTTTCCCGCTCCTGGGGACCGACTTCGCCGCCATCGAGATGGCCGAGGACCGCGAGAAGTTCGGCGCCCTCCTTGGCGAGCTGGGCCTTAAGAGCCCGCCCTGTGGGCTGGCCTCGACGGACGATGAAGCCCTGAAGGTGGCAGAGCGGCTGGGCTATCCCGTGCTCCTGCGCCCCAGTTACGTCCTCGGAGGGCGCGCGATGGAGATCGTCAGCGACGCCGAGGAGCTGCGCCATTTCATCGCGGCTGCCGCTCGCGTTTCGCCGGGCTACCCTGTCCTGATCGACCGTTTCCTGGAAGGCGCGGTTGAGCTCGATGTCGACGTCCTTACCGATGGCGAGGACGTCTGGGTCGCCGGTCTGATGGAGCAGATTGAGGAGGCCGGTGTCCACTCCGGCGACTCTGCCTGCGTGATGCCGCCGGTGAGCCTGTCGGACGCCATGGTTGCCCGCATCGAGGTCGCTGTCGCCGATCTGGTCCGTGCAATGGGCTCTGCCGGCTTGGTCAACATCCAGCTGGCCATCCGGGGCAACGACCTCTATGTCTTGGAGGCTAACCCCCGCGCTTCGCGCACCGTGCCCTACGTAAGCAAGGCGATCGGCATCCCCGTGGCGAAGCTTGCGGCCAAGATCCTCGTCGGCCACACGCTCAAGGAGCTGCTGCCGGCGTACTGGCCCTATGCCCTGCGCCCCGGCGACCGGTCGGAGTTGGACACGCTCTTGGCCGATCACCATCGCGCGCCCACGCCCTGGCCCACCCGCGCCTCGGTCAAGGAAGTCGTCCTGCCCTTTGGGCGTTTTGAGGGGGCCGATGTGCTCTTAGGCCCTGAGATGCGCTCCACCGGCGAGGTGATGAGCTTCGGCGATAGCTTCCCGGAATCCTTTGCCAAGGCCCAGATCGCCGCCGGCAACCCGCTCCCTACCTCGGGGACGGCCCTGGTCAGTCTGGCTGACACCGACAAGCGCGAGGGGACGTCGCTGGTGGCCCAGTTGTCTGATATGGGCTTCCGCATCGTCGCTACGCGTGGCACCGCCCAAGTCCTGCAGGCGATGGGCATACCCGCGGACGTCGTCATGAAGGTCGGCGAGGGCCGCCCCGATTGCGTCGACATCATTGTCCAGGACGACGTCGACCTGGTGGTCAACACACCTTCGTCGATGGGGCGGGAGGGCCGGACGTCGGATCTAGGGACGGGCCCCGTCTCACTGGCGCCTCCCAGCGCGGCACGCCGCGGCGTGCCGCTGCCCTGGAGCGCCCGGCGGACGTCAGGTTACCGGATCCGGACCGCAGCGCTGCAGCACCACGTCCCCTATGTCACCACCCTCGTCGCGTTGCGCGCCACCGTCGCGGCAATCCGCCACCTGCGGAACCAGCCGCTCACGGTTAGCCGTCTCACGGAGCCGTCTATGCTAAAGGAGGCTGTCGATGGTCTTGCCTAACGTTCAAACGTTGAAACGTTCCAACGTTCCAACGTACTCTGTCGATCCCGACGCATTTCTGGAGAAGCTCCTCGCCATCCCCAGCCCCTCCGGCGGTGAGGACATCTTCGCCGACTATCTGGTCACCCAGATGCGCAAGTTGGGTTTCCGTGCTGGTCGCGACGAAGCCGGCAACGTCGTGGGGACAGTCGGTAGCCCCGTTGCACAAAAGGAAATCGTGTTGCTGGGGCATATGGACACGGTCCCGGGCTTCATCCCGGTACACTGGGAAGGCAACAAGCTTTACGGGCGGGGCGCCGTCGATGCTAAGGGTCCACTAGCCACCTTCGTGCTGGCCTCCGCCGCGATCGCACCCCGGTTGACCCAGGCTAAGGTCACCGTCATCGGGGCCGTCGAGGAGGAGTCCCACGGGTGGGGCGCCCACTACCTGGCCCAGACAATGGCGGCGCCCGACTACTGCATCATCGGTGAGCCCAGTGCCTGGGACAGCATCACGCTGGGCTACAAGGGGATGCTCAACATGCAATATCGTCTGGTCCAGCCCGGTGGGCATAGCGCCGGCGAGACACCCGGACCTGCCGAGTATGCTGTCACTTTTTGGAACCATCTGCGCCGCTATGCCTTCGCCTATAACCAGGGGCGCACCGGGCGCTACAACACGCTCGACCCGGCCCTGCGCGAGCTCCAGACCTTCAGCGATGGTCTCAACGACTTTGTGGAAATGAACCTTGTCGCCCGTATACCGCCCGATTTCAACATCGACGAGCTCCAGTCCCACATGGAGGACTGGGCTAACGGGGCCGAGCTCAAGTTTCTGGGTTCCGATCCCGCTTATCGTTCGGAGAAGAACACGCCGCCGGTTCGCGCCCTCCTGCGCGCCATCCGCGCCGAGGGTGGGCATCCGCGTTTCAAGCTCAAGACCGGCACGTCGGATATGAACACCGTTGGCCCTGTCTGGGAGTGTCCGATCGTGGCCTACGGGCCCGGCGATTCTTCTCTCGACCACACGCCGAAGGAGCACATCGAGATCGACGAGTTCTACCGCGGCATCGCCGTCCTCACCCGGGCCCTCGGGATCCTGGCCTCGGATGATTGAGGATGGATGATCGATGCAGGGAGAACTCTCGAGCGCGTGTTTCCCTAACCAGGAATTGAGCTGAGACTATGACTTCACGAGCATCACAGCTGCCCCAGGATCTTGGCGATGGTCTTGTCCTCCGTCGCGCAACGGTCGACGACACGGAAGCCGTCGCCGACTTCAACGCCCACGTGCACAGTGATCAGGGTTGGGACCAACCCGACGAATCCGTAGGCATCTGGGTCAAAGGCATGATGTCGGGAGATCACCCGACGATGGCGCCCGGTGATTTCCTCGTTGTCGAGGACACGAAGGCCGGTGCCGTGGTCTCTAGCACCTGTCTGATCCCGCAGACCTGGTCCTATGCGGGTATCCCCTTCGATGTCGGGCGGATTGAGTTGGTTGGAACCCACCTGGACTACCGGCGGCGGGGACTGGTGCGTGCCCAGTTCGACGTGCTCCACGCCTGGAGCGCTGAGCGCGGTCATCTGGTGCAGGGCATCACCGGCATTCCCTGGTACTACCGCCAGTTCGGCTACGAGATGGCGCCTGGCATGCATGGTGGACGCCGTGGCGCGATCGCGCATGTGCCTGAGCTCAAGGAAGATCAGGAAGAGCCCTACCGCATCCGGCCTGCGACGCCGGAGGATCTCGGCTTCATCGCCGAGGTCGCCGCCCTGGGGAACCGGCGCAAGCTGCTGAGCTGCATGCGCGACGCCGCAATCTGGCGCTACGAGCTCGATGGTCGCACATCGCGGGACGCGGGTGGGCAGCTGCTGCGCGTGATCGAAACCCCCGCAGGCGACTCGGTGGGATTCTGTGCACACCCCGACATGCGTTGGGGCAGGACCCTTGCGTTGTTGGCCTATGAGCTCGCCCCAGGCATCTCCTGGTGGGCGGTCACGCCCTCAGTCATGCGCTACTTGGCGCAAGCCGGTGCCGGCCTGCCGCCCTATTACCCTTCTCCCGATGGCGGCCCGGTGTTCGATACCCTCGCCTTCTCCCTGGGGCATGAGCACCCGGCCTACGACATCGTGCAGGACTGGCTGCCCGAGGTGCGCAATCCCTATGCCTGGTACACCCGCGTGCCCGACCTGCCCGCCTTCCTCCGGCACATCGTCCCGGTCCTGGAGCAGCGTCTCGCTGGTTCAGTTCTAGTAGGCCATTCGGGCACGTTGAAGCTCGACTTCTATCGCGGCGGCGTCCGGCTGGTCCTGGAGGAAGGCCGCATCGTCGAGATCACCCCGTGGTCCCTGGCAACGGAAGAGGACCAGGCGTGGCCGTCCGGGTTCGCCTTTGTCGGCTTCCCGGCCCTGACCTTCCTGCAGGTCCTCTTCGGCTACCGGTCCCTGGAGGAGCTCCAACACGCCTATGCCGACTGTGGCGGCAATCTGGAGGGGCGCCTGCTGGTCAACACCCTATTCCCGAAGCAACACTCGGCCATCTGGCCGATATCATAGATATGGAGGAGAGCAATGGCAGCTAAGAAAGTCACGAAAGTCGTCCTGGCCTATTCCGGTGGTCTCGATACATCCTGCATCGTCCCATGGCTGATTGAGAACTACGATTGCGAGGTTGTCACCTTCACCGCCGACCTCGGGCAGGAGGAGGAGCTCGATGGCCTGCCGGAGAAGGCCAAGGTCAGCGGCGCGGTTAAGGCCTATGTCGAGGATCTGCGCCAGGAGTTTCTTAACGACTTCGTCTTCCCCACCATGCGGGCCGGCGCCATCTACGAGCGCCAGTACTTGCTGGGCACCTCCTTTGCGCGCCCGCTGATCTCCAAACGCTTGGTCGAGATCGCGGAGCTCGAGGGCGCCGACGCCATCGCCCACGGCGCCACGGGCAAGGGCAACGACCAGGTCCGCTTCGAGCTTGGCGTGATGGCTCTCAACCCGCGCCTCACCGTCATTGCCCCGTGGCGTGAGTGGTCCATTCGCTCCCGCGAGGACGCGCTGGAGTACGCTACGTCCCATGGCGTCCCCGTGACGGCGACCGGCAAGTCCAAGTACAGCCGCGACCGCAACATCTGGCACCTAAGCCACGAGGGCCACATTCTGGAGAACCCGTGGCTAGAACCCGAGGAGGATATGTTCCAGCTGACGGTTGCGCCGGAGAAGGCGCCCGATACCCCGCGCTACGTCGAGATCGACTACAAGTCGGGCATTCCCGTCCGTGTTGACGGCGTGGCGCACGGCCCCGTCGAGCTGGTGACCTACTTGAACAAG
>JAFGNI010000524.1 GCA_016927095.1 Anaerolineae bacterium
CTTGAGTCCACGTTCAAGCAGCGACGCGGAATAGGCGTCAAGCGTGGTGCCGAATGCCTGCCGGCTGAACCAGAGCTTGTCGTAGTCCTCCTTCGCTCCCGCTATCGCGCCGGCCATGAGATCATTGTGTCCACCGAGCGCCTTGGTCGCGCTGTGCACCACCAGATCCGCTCCAAGCGAGAGCGGGTTCTGATGGTATGGCGTCGCAAAGGTGTTGTCGACGACCAGTTTGATGGTGTGCTTCCGGGCGACGGCGACGAGGGCCGCGATGTCGATGATTCTGCAGAGAGGGTTGGTCGGTGATTCGCAGAAGATCATCCGGGTGTTGGGCCTGACATACTCTTCGATGCGTTCCGATTGATCCGCGTTGAGCCAGGTGATCTCGACGCCAAACCGCTCGAGCGCGAGGGACACCTTGTAGTGCGCGCCGTAGATGTCGTGAAAGAGAATGAGGTGATCACCTGCCTTCAGAAAGGTCAGATAGACCAGCGTGCAGGCGGCCATGCCCGAGGTGCAGATGATGCAGTCCTCGGCCTTTTCCATCTCCGCGATCTTCTTCTCGACGACGCGAACGGTTGGGTTGTCGTCGCGGTGATAGGTGTACCCGTCAATCTCTCCATCGGTGATTCGTTTCAGCACATCGAAAGATGCGTAGTGGTAATTGACAGCGTTGACTATCGGCGTCACCATCGGCTTGTTGCCGTATGGGGTCAGGGGGTCAGGCATTCGCAATAGTTCCTTTCATGGCTCCTCGTTCGATGTCGTGGTCCCTGTCCCAATACGCGAGCGGCCATCCATCCTGATCGGGCAGTTCGATGCCGAGGATCTGGACCTTCCGGAAGGTGGCCGAGGTGGAGCTTGTTCATTGGGTTGAGAAAGGGACCTGTTCTGGCAGGCACCCGGCCACACGGCCGATGACCTGGCCGACTTTCGCTCGCGTTCCCGGACGAAGAGGAGTCAGCTCGACTTGGCCGGGCGCGAACACGACGATCACGGTCGAACCGAGGTGAAAGATACCTAGCTCCTCCCCTTTGTGCACATGTGGCGGGGACGAGAAGCGCTTGGCGCGCACCGAGCCATCTGAAAAACGCCTGGCGTGTGTCCTAACCTCCGCGTCGCAGCTCAGCGTGATGTCGCCCACGCCGAACGCAGCCACCAGCACGCAGGCGCAGGGCCCCACCGAGTCCCCGTGGACGATGGTTACCAGCCGTTCGTTCCTGGCGAAGAGACCTGGCTCGCGCCGCAAATTCGCTTTGTTCACCGAGAACAGTCGGCCGGGAACGTGATGCCAGGCGACGACGTGCCCACGGACGGGCGCGTGGACGCGGTGATAGTCTCCGGGCGACAGGTGGACGATGAGGTACGGTCCGCCTTCGAGAAACTGGGCCGCCTCGTTGTTCGCCAAGAGGTCGCTGAGAGCGAAGCCCATTCCCTTGACGTTCATCACCTTGCCCGCCGTTGCCTGGCCAATCTCGACGATGCGACCGTCGGCGGGACAGCAGACGGCATCGGCATCAGGGGGCATGGGGCGAGCGTCCGGTTTGAGGCGCCGGACGAAGAAATCGTGGACGCTCCGGTAGTCGCGCAGGGGTCTTTCTGCTTCGGCCAGGTCGATACCCAAAACCCTGCTGAAGAGGGAGAGCAACGGCCAGCGCAGGAAGCGAGCCAGCGGAATGCGCCACAGCATCCCTAGGATTCTCGACAAGCATCGCTTGGGCAGCCCGCGCCAGAGTGCGCGCCAGATACGGTCCCTCAACGTGAGCGACGGCACGGCGGCTGCGTCGGGCGCTGCCGTGGACCGGCCTCTTGTCGTTGCTAGAGTCATCACCTTCTGTGTGCTACGGGAAGCCAATTCCGTGCCAATCGTAATACGCGTCACAGCTTTGTGCGCAGACATTCCGCACAAATGTGTACGCAAGAGCGAATGCCTGGAGCGGATAGTGCCGCTGGGCCAGAGACACCTGCGACAGGCCATCTCGGAGCACATGGCGCACTACCATCACGAGCGGAATCACCAGGGACTGGGGAATGACCTGATCGACGCGAACGAGCACGACTTCGCAGGGGCCGCTCCCATCATGAGATGCATTTGGTCGTGGCGACCATGTTCCTGGCGAGCTTGCTGCCGGGCACGCACGTGCCCGAGCCGCTCGCTTGAAGTCCAACCGAGAGCTGGCATGCGGAGCCTGTCGGCCGCCAGTCCAAGATCCGCCCGGCCTTCCCGATCCCTCTGCAAATTCGCGCATGTTGCATCTGCATGACGAAAGTCTGGAATGCCGTGATTCGCAGCTGTGTCGTCTCCCAGATGATACGCACGCGCAGCACTGGCCGCCCAGAAGATGCCTCTGACGGCCCAGGCAGAGTCACTCGATCTTCTTCGAGCCCGAATACAGCTCCTCGACGGAAAGCACCGCTGCGCCCAAACGCGGATGCTTTGGATCCACCGACTCCTTCAGCTGCTCGTACACAGGGCCGCTCGTGAGATATTCGATACTCCCCTTCGCCTGGTAGGACTCCTCCGACTTGGTCAGGAACAGGACGGCCCCCCTGCACCCACCCTTGATGTTGTCCTTGGTCTTGCTGAAGTAGTTGTCCATGATGGCAATGCGGCCATCGGCCAGCTGCTGCAGGCAGGTGACATACACCGCGTTGGGGATACCGTCCTTGCTCACGGTGGCGAAGACGGCGGGGCCGTCGCGCAGTTGCCATGCCTTGCGTAGAGCTTCTTGGCTGTTCATTCATCCTCCTGGGTGTGTCAGCGGCAGCTGGTACATGGTGGCCATGTCCTTGAAGTACGTGGCCAGAGCCTCGGTGGCCGGCAGTGCCTGACGGAGACGAGCCAGATAGCCGTGCCGTGCAGCCAGACTGCGAGATGGCGCGAAGTTCAGATCGTGGAACCAGGTGGAGATTAGCACCAAGAAGTCGCCGAGGGTGCTGAGACTTCGCATGGACAGCGACTCATGGCCCGCCGCCCGGGCCAGAACTGCTGGGGTCACCTCCCTGCGGAGATCGATGTTCGGGAGCATGGCGGGCAGTGCCCTGAAGCCGTCCTTCTCGACCAAGGACAAGGGCAAAGGGACAGGGCTGGGCTTGGCCACCGTCTACGGAATCGTCAAGCAGAGCAAGGGCGGCATCTCGGTCAGCAGCGAGGTCGGCAAGGGAACCACCTTCGACATCTATCTGCCGCGCGAACCTTCGGTTTCGCCACTGTCCACGCAAGCGCTCCTCGGCAGGAGCAAGGCCACGGGAACCGAGACCATTCTCCTGGTCGAGGACGAAGATGAGCTGCGCAGCGTAGCGAAACGAGCCCTGGAGGTGGCTGGCTATTCCGTGTTGAGCGCCAGCGACGGGGAGGTCGCGCTGCGGATCGCCGAAGAGAGCCCCGGGGCGATCCACCTTCTGCTCACGGATGTCGTCATGCCCAGGCTGGGTGGTCGAGCCCTCGCCGGCAAGCTCAAGCGGAAGCGGCCGGACATCGTGGTGCTCTACATGAGCGGCTACACCGACGATGCCATCATCCGTCATGACTTGCTCGACGCGGGCGTGCAGCTCCTCGCCAAACCGTTCACCGGGAGCGAGCTGACGGAGAAGGTGCGGCAGGTCCTGGACGGGGCGGGGGCGTCCGGCGAGGGAGGCCATCGGGCGCTGCGTGAACCGGCCGGCCCCGCGCGGCGACCCAAGGAGTTGGTGGCGTTGGCTGCTCTTTCCGAGGGTACGCTGGGGGACATCTGCGTGGCCGCCATGACCGCGCGCCACGATGAGTTGGTCGAGATCATCGAGCGGCTGCGGTCCAGCGCACCGGAATTGGCCGGGGTGCTTCAGCAGCGGGCCGACTGCTTCGACTACGAGTCCATTCTCCATCTGGTCCGTCGGCGCGGCGTCGGAAGCACATCGCGATGAACAACACCAGCCCAACCAGCATCATGGTCGTCGACGACGCCATCGAGAACCTGCGCCTGCTGTC
>JAFGNI010000072.1 GCA_016927095.1 Anaerolineae bacterium
GATGAGGATAGCGCCCACCTCTGGATCAAGGAACCAGAGATCTGCACACGGTGTGAGCACAAGCCCTGCCTCTACTTCTGCCCCGTGGGCGTCTACTCGTTGGGCAACGACGGCAAGATCCAAATCGCCTACCAGAGCTGTGTGGAGTGCGGCAGCTGTCGCGTCGGATGTCCGTACAAGAATATCGGTTGGGAGTTGCCGCGGGGCGGCTTTGGGGTCGCCTACAAGTTCGGCTGAGCCAACCGCCGTCTGAAGGACCGCAACCACGCTCACGCTGAAGCCCAAGTCGGCTTCAGCGTGAGCACACTGCAAGTGTGAGCACACTGCAAGTGCCGGCACACCACAAGTTTGGACACACCGCAGCTACGTGCACATCAGCGACGTGCGCTGTGAAAAATGAGGAGGAGAGAAAACATGGATGCAGCATCAATCAAACAAGAGCGGACGCTGGTGCTTCTGAAGCCAGACGCCGTCGCGCGCGGGCTCGTGGGGGAGATCACCGCGCGTTTCGAGCGGGCGGGGCTGAAGATCGTGGCGATGAAGATGGTGCAGCCGACCGCGGAGAAAGCCGCCGGGCACTACAGCGGCCCAGACGCGTGGATCAGCGGCATGGGCCAGAAGACGCTAGACTCTTTCGAGGAGTTTGGGATGGATGTCGAGGAGGTCCTGGAGACCACCGACCCCTTTGAGATCGGCACGATGGTGCACAGCTGGCTGGTGGACTACGTCTCCTCCGGCCCCAATGTGGCGATGGTGCTGGAAGGGGTGCACGCCATCGCCGCTGTACGCCGCCTGATCGGCTTCACGATCCCCTCGCGCGCCGAACCGGGCACCATCCGCGGCGACTTCTCCATCGACTCGAACACCATTTCCAGCCTCGAAAAACGCGCGACCAAGAACCTTGTCCACGCCTCCGGCAATCCAGAGGAGGCCGCGCAAGAGATTGCCGTCTGGTTCGACACGGACGAAATCGTCGCCTACGCGCGCCCTGACGCGTCAGCGATGTTCTAGTTGAGGCCACACCCAACAAAAACAGGGGCGCCTGGGTGCCCCTGTTTTCTTCTCTGAAACGCATGCAGGCTCAATCGAGCCTGGCGTCGATCCTCACAGCATATCCATTGCGCGGTTGTAGATCTCCAGCGCCTTGTCCAGCTCGCCGAACTTCATGTAAGCATCGCCCAGCGTGCGCATCACGTTGGATTGGACATTCTCAGTCTGCACGTACGCTTCGAGATCGGCCATCACATCGTCGGTCTTCGCGCTGGACTTGATCAGACGACCGTAGTGTTGCATCGCCTCCTGCACCTCGCCGGCTTCCCACAGAGCACGGGCCAGCTTCAGGCGGACGGCGTGGTCTGACCGCTTCTTCTTGATATAGTCCCGCATCTGATCGAGGTCGTCGACCGGCGTCTCAGACACCTCCGCCTCGGGTCGTGGTTCTTCGGGAGCGGCCTCGGCGAGGACCGCCTCAGCCACCGCCGGCGCTTCTGCCGCCTCCGGCGCTGCTGCGGTCACCGGCTCTTCTTCGGCAACCCCGGCAACCTCGTGCTCGGGCTCAGCCGGTTCGGGCTCGATCTGTGGCTCAGGCTCTGGTTCCTCAGCCTCGGGCTCCGAGGCGATAGCCTCAGCCTCTGTCGGGGCAGCCTCAGCTACCTCCTCACCCTCGGCAGACGGCTCAGCCTCCCAAGGTGCCGCCTCTCCAGGCACCGCTTCTTCGGGTGCGGATTCCCGGGCAACCTTCTCAGCAACTTCCTGAGGCACCTCGCCAAAGGCCGACCAACCGAAGTAGCCCGTTTCCTCCTCCACAGTCGCCTCCGCCGAGGTATCCAATTGGGCCTCGAGGGTGGCCTGCAACTCCGGAGCAAGACTCTGTAACCATGCCCGGGCATCTTCCCCCTCTTCTGCGGGGATACCTTCGCCAGCGACAGCGCCCTCCACAGGAGGGGCCTCCGAGGGAGGGGCCGCCATCTCAGGCTCGACGTCAGCCGGCGGCGCCGGCTCCTCAACCGCAGGCGCTTCAGCGGGGGCGGGCCGTCTGCGGCCCAGAATCTCCGCAACCCGGGCCTCTGACTCCGCTTCAGCCTGCGCCCGCAACTCCTCCTCTTTCCCCGCAGCCAAGCTCTCCAGCCAGGCTAGGGCATCATCCCCAGAGAGAAGCTCTTCCCCGGCCTCTGCAGTAGGAGGCGCGACCTCTGCTTCCGCGACCTCGACCTCGGCCTGTTCAGCCATCTCGGGAGCTTCGGCCTCGACGTCTTCCGGCGGGGCCGGTTCCTCCTCGGCAGCAGGCGCCTCAGGGGCCTTCGGCTTGCGCCCCAGGATTTCTGCAACCCGTGCCTCGGACTCAATCTGAGCCTGGGCTCGGAGTTCCTCCTCTTTTCCCGCAGCCAGGCTCTCTAGCCAGGCCAAAGCATCGTCTCCAGACATCAGGTCCGCCGGCTCACCAGCCTCCCAGGGCGCCGCACCTTCGGCTTCCAAAAGCTCAGCCTCGGCGACCTCAGGCTCGACCTCGATCTCCGGCATCTCAACAACGGTCTCGGCAACTTCAGTCGCCGCCACACGCACATCTGGTTCGGGCTCAAACTCCGCGAACTCGATCTCCTCCTCGAGCTCGACGGATGGGGCTGTCACCTCTTCTCCGATCGTCAGGCTGTCCAGCCAGGCAAGGGCCGCCTCGCCGGTAAGCGCCTCTTCTTCCTCAATCTGCGGGAAAGGCTCCTCGGCGACAGCCGGCGCTACAGCGACTTCCGAAGGCGGTTGCTCCGGCGCCTTTTCTTCCAGCGTGGGTGCAGCCGCCGCCTCAGCCGCTTCAATGTCAGCTTCAATGTCGGCCTCAAGAACCGTGAGATCGGCGGTAGCTGGACGCTGCAGTTCCGCGAGCCAGTCAGGGATTTCATCAGCGCCCGTTTCGGCAAGCGCCTCTAGCGTCTCGACGTCCAGATCGGCCACCTGCTCCGCGCTGGGCTCCAGGTCACGCAGCCAATCAGGCAGCTCCTCCGCAGCGAGGACCTCCTCTTCGATGCCCGCCTGCTCGCCGGTTTCGATTACAGTGGATTGGAGCTGGTCCAGCCAGTCGGGCAGCTCCTCGGCTTCCACGGCTTCGCCCTCCGCAGCGGCGACGGCTTCGTCGAGACCGGTGAGCTCCGACAGCCAATCAGCTTCCTCACCAACAGCAGCTTCGGCCTCTTCGAGATCGATCTCGCCAGCTTCAGCTATGACGGTTTCGCCACCAGCCGGGCCGAGATCCGCCTCAGCGGCGAACTCCGTCAACCAGCCGGCAGTCTCCAGCGATGGCGCAGCCTCTGAGGGTTCGAGGACCGCTTCGGCCGCTCCGCCCCCCTCTGGGGCTTCCTCACCGACGAGCTCCAGCAGCCAATCGGGCGTGCGCTCGGCCTCGTCCAGATCGAACGCCATCTCCTGTGTCGTGAGCTCCTGCAACCACTCGGGCATCTCTTCCTCGGATGTAGCAAGCTCTTCGAGCTCCTCCGCCACATCCGCCTCAGTGAAGGCCCGCTGGGGACCGCGCTCGCCTTCGGCCTCCGCTGCTTCCTCCTCAACCGCCAGTTCAACACCGGCCATCCAGCCCAGCTCACCGGCTTCCTCTGCCTCCTCGCCCGCCCCCAGCTCGCGCAACCAGTCAGGGATCTCGATCTGGGATTCCAGCCCGGCAGTGATGTCGACGAGACGGACCTCGGCCTCGGTCATCTCGGGAGGCGCTTCCGAGATGCCCACAGTGATCGAGGCTGACTCGAGACGCCTGAACCAGGCGCTGCTCTGATCCACATCAATGGCATCAGGGTCATAAGTAAGGCGGTCGAGCTCAGCCTCGCGGCGCTCCAGCAGGGAATCTGTCCCAAAGAGCTTCTCCGCCATGGCGTTGTTCAGGTCAATCTCTTGCGCGCGGTTGAGATACGTCCAGCCCTCATCCTGCCCACTATTGACCCAGAGCGATCCCAGGAGGAGATTGGCTTTGCAGTTGTAGGGCATCTTGTCCAAGATCTCCTGCGAGATCTCAGAAGCCTGTACCAGCTGACCGTCGCGCCAATAGGCCTCGGCCAACGCGGTCATCAGATCAGGTCGCGCCGGCTCCTCGTCCAGAAGTTTGCGGAGTTCGAGCCCGGCCCGGCCCGGCCGGTCACCCCGGATGTAGAGGCGGGCCAAGCCGGCCCGGCTCTGGGTGATATAGTCCGGTTCGGTGCCATCGCGGCGTCCATACATCCGCCGGAGCTCATCGCTGATCTCGGCGTTGCTCGGGTCGAGTTCCAGTGCCCGTTCGAGGTTCCAGATCGAGGCGTCCAGATCGTTTGCCCGTTCGTGCGCCAGCCCGAGCCCGATGCGCGCCATCAAGTGCTCCGGATCTGCGCTCAATGCCCGCCGGAACATGTCGATCGCCAACCCGGGCAGGTCAACCTCCAGCATCAACTTGCCGAGCAGGTAGTAAGCCCCAACATAGTGAGGATACTGCCCCAAGATGTGCCGGATATGAGCGAGCGCTTCAAGGTACCGGGCCTGCTCAATTAGCTGATCAATCTCATTCTCGTATGCGTTAAGGGAGATCTCAGGCACAACACCCTCCTCTGAGGAATTCCAGGCGGAGCCTTTAGGACGTTGGTATTCCAAGTACATTATGCTATGCTTTGGCACAAAAGTCAAAATATCGTTGGTATGGGTGAGGTCACCAAATCCAATGACCAGCAGCAACACCCGCTCACTAGAGCACGCGTCTCTAAAGAGTTTGTACAGTATAGATCTGCCTTCCCTAGTTGCAAGGCTCAAGGCATGGGGGCAGCCAGCCGATGAGGCCCGGCACCAGGCCTTGCGGATCTGGAAGGGGTTGTACGAGGACCTGGCAGCCGACATCCACCAGCTGACCGGTCTGCCTCCGGACGTCCAAGCGAACCTGGAGCGCGCTTTTCGGATTACGTCACCCCAGCGTATGGCCGGGAGCACCAGCCAGGATGGGAGCACGCGCAAGGACCTCCTGGCCTTTGCCGACGGCGCGCAGATTGAGGCCGTCCTGCTGCGCTATCGCGAGCGCTACACGGTCTGCGTATCCACGCAGGTAGGCTGTGCCTGTGGGTGCAGCTTCTGTGCCACCGGTCGTATGGGTTTCGTAAGAGACCTGACGGCCGATGAGATCGTCGCCCAGGTCCTGCACTACCAACGACAACTGGCACCGCAGGCCAAGCAGGTGTCCAATGTCGTCTTTATGGGAATGGGAGAGCCCTTTCTGAACGAAGCGCAGACGTTCCTGGCTGTTGAGCGCTTGCTGGACCCCAGAGGGTTGAACTTCGCACCGGGGCGCATCACGCTCAGCACGGTGGGCATTGCGCCTGGCATCGAGCGCTTGGCCGACTCCCACCAGCGCTGGCCCATCAAACTCGCGGTGTCCCTTCACGCTGCGACCGATGCACTGCGGACCACCCTGATGCCGATCAACAAGGCCTATCCGCTGGCCCGGTTGCACGATGCATTGGTGACCTACACCGGCAAGACGGGCAGGCACATCCTGCTGGAATGGGTGATGATCGCGGGTGTCAATGACACAGTGGCACAAGCGACGGCCTTGGTAGACTGGCTGGACGGTCTGCCAGCCCACATCAACCTGATTCAGCTCAACCCCACCATCGCCTATGCGGGAGCGCCGGCCACAACGGAAGCGATCGAAGCCTTCGCTGCGGTCCTCGACCGGCACGGTATCCCCCACACGATGCGCCAGCGCCGGGGTGCAGGTATCGATGCGGGCTGCGGGCAGCTCTACACGCGCCAAGCAGACTCCCCGGCATCACCCCCTGCAGTCGCCCACGCTAACGCCCACGGAGAAGAGCGGTGATGACGCCAGAGATCGACCCGCAGAAACGAGCGCGCCTGCTCGCCTTTGGGCAGGCTTTCATCAACCCAACGCGCGCAGATCATCGTCGGGCCCCAACAGCGCGCCAGTGGCTTCTGGTTCGGCGGTGGGAACCTGGTTGAGGCGCGCAACGGCACATTCTAGTCTGAAACCTCAAGCCAAAATGCAGCATTGGCGAGGTTTCTGCATTCTTGTCACCCATGGAACATTGGAGTATCATTGGGACAAGTAGCCTTGCTCCCGTCCCACTAAGGCCTCTTCTCTTGTTAACAAGTGGGAACACACGCACCGGTCGGGAGACGCGAGGGAAATCATGGGCACCCTGAGCCGAACACAGAAAATCATCTTACTCGTCCTGGCCTTTCTCGACTTCGTCGTCATCGGCGGGCTCGTTGCGATCATGGTCACATCATCGCGGGCACCTGCGCAGGCGCCGCCCACCCCCACCGCGCGGGCGACCAAGAACATCGTTGCCACATGGACTCCCCGCCCGACGGAGACGCCACGGCCCACCCTACCGGCCCGGTTGACCAACACACCGACGCCCACAGGGACACCCGTCCCCACACTTACGCCGACAGAGACACCCACGCCCCGTCCCCCGGAGCCGGTCACGTTGAACGGTGCGGACTTCGACTTCATCATGCCGAACCGCATCCCGGGCTGGGACTGGGATGCCTACGTCAACTACAAAGATGGCGATGAATACAACCCGGAAAACTCCTACGCGGAGCCACTGTTCACCGCTGCCGACGATCCCGCGCGCGAGATCAATGGGAGGACGCTCAAGGTGGAGACGGTCCGCTGGCTGAAGTACCGGGCTTGGGTCCACCAAACGGTAACCTTGACTGCCGGAAGCCGGGTCACCTTCCAGATACGTGCCAAGGCCTACTCGTCGCTGGATAGCCTGATTGTGAAAGCGGGGATCGACCCGACCGGCGCAGACGATTGCCACAACGCAATCTGGGGAACAGAGGCACGCATCAACCAGGATAGCGGCACCGTGCTGCTTTCCTCACCGCAAGTCACCGTGCGACCGCAACCGGAGGCAACCGAGGTCGCAGAAGATGAAGATACGGACGAGCGTGAGACAGGCGCCGCTGAGGAGGTCGCCCAGGGGCGCGTGACGCTCTGCTTCTTCGCGGAGCCCGCCTATCCGCACATCAACAACGCTGCCTTCTTCGATCGAGCCGAGCTTATCGTATCTCCCCCGCGCTAAGCTGAAAGGAATCCATATGTCAGCCAACAGTCCCTACGATGTCGTGATAGTAGGTGCAGGACTCTCCGGCGCCTTGGTGGCCTCCACGCTCGCTGCCGAAGGGCAGCAGGTCGTCGTTCTGGAAGCGGCGCAATCCCTGGGCGGCACGGTCAGGCGCCAACCGGGGCTGGCGCTCCTGGGCACGCCCACGCCATTTATCGGCCTCATCGATGACATTGGTGCGGAGAAGGCCCACACGCTCTGGGAACTCACCTCCGACAATCTGGTGCGATTGGAGATCCTCCTCGACCAGTTGGGCGTGGCCTCTGAGAAGCCTGGGAGCCTGCGGCTAGCTACCGATTCCCGGCAATCCGAGCTCTTCAGGGCTTCAGCCGAACAACTGCAGACCTACGGATATGATGTCGCATTGGAGGATGGCAGCCAGTACGAGGAGCTGGTCGCCCTGAGCACGCACGACGACATCGTCTTTGATCCCCAGGACCTGATCAGCCGGCTCCTGGACCAAGAGAACATCATCCTCGAGCTGGGTGCCGAGGTTTACGCCACAAGCGACCGGCCCGATGGCAGCGTTGCCGTGTGGGCACACAATCAGTATCTATGGGCCGATAAGGTCATCTTCGCCAACGGCATTCACGCGACGCGCTTCAACAGTCAACTTGCGGCAGCCCTCCAACCTGTCACGGTGCACACCGTTGTCTTCAACAACGTCAAGGAGCCGGAGCGCCCCCTTGTCCTGGACACGGGACACATCTGTTTCCTGCCCTATCAGGATCGAGGGTATCTCACCGGCTGGGGCGAAAAGGAG
This sequence comes from Anaerolineae bacterium, assembly GCA_016927095.1. Next base: position 7,873 of record JAFGNI010000072.1, read on the forward strand.
GATGATCTGATCGAGCGCCTTGGCGCCGTCGCGGAGCAGCTCTGTCCCGACGCTGTTGTGCACGAGAGATTCACCACCCGGATCGCCTGCACAGCCGATCATCTGCCCGTGGTCGGGCAGCTGCCGGGTGCACCCAACATCACCTTCGTCAACGGCTTGGGGCCCTTTGGCCTCAACCTGGCGATGGTCGCGACAGAGGAGCTTGCCGCCCTGGTTCTGGAGGACCGCGCGCCCGAGCTGTTCAGCCTGGAGCGCTTTGCCAATCCCTAGCCAGGTGCACGCCGCAGAGGACAAGGATGAGTGAGACAGCCCCCCCACGCCCTATCACGAGAGTGGCCATCGTTGACGACCATTTCTTCTTCCGCCAAGGTGTCCGTGACGTTCTGAACGCCGAGGAGGACATCGAGGTGGTCGCGGAATGCGCTGACGGGCGAGATGCCCTGCAGGTGCTCAAGGACATCCACCCCGACGTTGTCCTGATGGACGTCAACTTGCCCAATCTCAATGGTCTGCAGGTCACACAGAAGCTCAAGAGCGAGTGCCCCGAGATCAACGTCATCATACTCACAGCCTATGATGACGAAGAGCAGGTGTACCGCGCCGTTCGTATTGGGGCTTCCGCCTACTTCCCCAAGGATATCGCCCCCGCCCAGCTTCTGGACACCGTGAGGACCGTGGCAGAAGGGTACTACGTCATCGCCAACAAGCGCTTGACGCCGGATCAAGCGGAGCAGTGGCTCCTGGAGCTGTACCGGCGGTACGGCATCACCCCGGAGGACACAACCTTCTCGCCGCTCACGAACCGTGAGATGGAGATCCTAGAAGTGATCATCGAGGGACTGAGCAACAAAGAGATCGCTAATCGCTTGCGCATTAGCCAGCAGACGGTCAAAAACCACGTGACATCGATTCTCGCGAAACTGAATTGCTCAGATCGGACACAAGCCGCCATCTATGCATTGCGCCACGGGTGGGTTCGCCTGCCAGAAGCCTAATCACGATATCATAGAGTCTGACAAGGGAGCGCTATGACTGAGACAAACTGGGAGCAATTCACCGACTTCTGCCGGCGTGGCACCAATCAGATGCAGCAAGAGCTGAAAGAGATCGACATGCTCATTCAGCAAACGTCAAGCGAGGTAGATCGCTTCATGCAAACTAATGCGCGCGCCGTCGCGCGGACGCGCCAGATTGAGTCATCGTTTGACACGGTCCCGCGCGAAGACATCCGCAAGGCGTACAGCTCGCTGATTGAGAACCAACAGCGTCTTTTCACAATGCGCGGACAGCTTGAGAAGCTGCAGAGTGACCAGAAGCACCTGACGCGTATTGCCGAGCTCTATGATCGTATCCTGGCCTTCACACCCCCCGAAGAACTTTTGGCCAGTGATGAGATGGGCGGCGACCAGCCGCGAGATGTGTCCCAAGCCGCTGTGATCAGCATCATCGAGGCCCAGGAACAGGAACGCCTGCGCCTCTCCCGGCAGATGCACGACGGCCCGGCACAAGCCTTGACCAATCTGGTCCTGCAGGCCGAGATCTGCGAACGTCTCTTCGACCGCGATCCAGACCGGGCGCGCACTGAACTGGGCGAGCTCAAGAAGGATGTGATGAAAACCTTCAAAACCGTGAAGGTCTTCATCTTCGACCTGCGCCCCATGATGCTGGACGACCTGGGCTTGGTGCCGACGGTCCGCCGCTATGTCGACGGCATTGCTGCCGAAGGGTTCACCGGTCTGACGCTGAAGGTCACGGGCAAAGAGAAACGGCTTGCGTCACACAAGGAGATCACCATCTTCCGCGTGATCCAGACGCTGATCCATACGGCACGAGAACAGGACCAAGCGAGCAACATCAACGTCCATCTGAACATCGAGGACGATGAAGTGACGGTCACGATGGATGACAATGGCATCGGCTTTGAGATCGATGAGCTCTTCAGCTCAGACGATGCTGTGAGACTAGGACTGCCGACGCTCCGAGAGCGGATCGAGATGTTAGGGGGCAAGCTCCATATCTACAGCGCCCCGGGGCAGGGAATACGCGTGAACCTTTCCATGCCCGTAGAGGCACGGGACTAGACATCCGTCACAAGCCTAGCCCTAGATCGCAGGGGTTGCCAGCATCCGGTCTGGTGACCCCTATCTCTCTTGTCAGATAGCTTGACAATAAGATGCAGCTTATGCTATATTAGGTAGAGTCTCAGCACAGGTGGCCGTGCCACCCGTGCTTTTTTTTCGCTCAGTTGATGTGCCCAGCCAGGCGATGCGAGTGACCTGAGCTTGACCGTGGCTGCCCCTGTGGGCCTCGGCTAAGCTGGTAGCGAGTTGACAACTCTCAGAAGTTCACTACGCTATTCCCGCTAATCTGCTAGCATATGCGTTGGTCAAGCGTATGCGCTGGTCAAGCGTATGCGCTGGTCAAGCGTATGCGCTGGTCAAGCGTATGCGCTGGTCAAGCGTATGCACTGGTCAGGCGGACCTGCCCCGCGGCCGGTGGTGTGGCGCCACCGGCATAGCGTCAGGTAAGCCTGCAGGGCGCGGACTACTTTGTGTATCTGAAGGATTTATGTCTTGGTCTTAGAAGAGAGTTTCGAGGAAGAGCAGGAAGAGGGCCTCATCGCCCAGGCGGAATACCCCTCAGGAGAGGAGTATCTCCTGGCCCTGGGGTATGAGCGTGGGTATGTCACGTATGAAGACATCCAGCAGACGTTTCCCGAAGCAGAGGAAGATATCGTCCGCCTGGATGAGCTGATCTCCACGTTGATGGAATCTGGCATTGTCGTGGGAGGACCGGGTGAGCAACCGCCCAAGGGCCTCGCCCAAGCGATGCAGAGCCTGAAGACAGAAGAGGACATCGAAGACCTGCGCGCTGAGGAGGACATCTACCGCGCGATAGAGGTCGACGATACGATCGGTCTCTACCTCAAGGAGATCGGCAAGGTCAACTTGCTGGTCGCCGAAGAGGAGGTGTCGCTGGCCAAACGGATTGAGGCCGGCAAGAAGGCGCAAGCCAAGCTCGCCGCCGGGCGCTACGCGAACGAGCATAAGCGCTATGACCTGGAGCGTCAGGTTGAGGACGGGATCCAAGCGCGAGAGCACCTGATCCGGGCAAACTCGCGGTTGGTGATCAGCGTGGCCAAGAAATACATCGGCCGCGGCGTGCCCTTCCTGGATCTGATTCAAGAGGGCAACATCGGCTTGATCCGGGCCTCGAATAAGTTCGACTATAAGCGGGGGCATAAGTTCTCCACCTATGCGACATGGTGGATCCGTCAGGCGGTCACGCGCGCGATTGCCGACCAAAGCCGCACCATTCGCGTGCCCGTGCATATGGGGGATCAGATCAACAAGATGCTGCGCATCTCCCACCAACTGACGCAACGGCTCGGGCGGAGCCCCACTCCTGAGGAGCTGGCAGCAGAGCTGGAGATACCGGTCCGGAAGGTGGAGCAGATGCTGGATGTGGCACGTCGTCCGCTCTCCTTGGAGATGCCGACGGACGATGAGGGCGAGAGCACCCTGGGCGACTTTGTCCCTGATAACGACAGCCCGTCGCCGCCCGATCGTGTCAGCTCTGGGATGCTGAAGGATCAGCTGATGGAGATCCTCGTGGATCTCCCCCCCAGGGAGGTCAAGATCCTCCAGATGCGCTATGGGCTGCTGGATGGACAGACCTATACCCTAGAACAGGTGGGCAAGAAGCTGGGGGTCACCCGGGAGCGCGTCCGCCAGATCGAGGCCCAGGCCCTCAGTCGCTTGCGGCACCCCGCGCACGCGCGGCGCCTCCGCGACTTTTTGAACAGCTAGATCCAGACGGCATAAGAAACGGCCTGGGACTACGCAGACCGGTGTCTACCGGCCCGGTGGTATCTACCGGCCTGGTCCCAATACCTAGGCTGACGGGGCGGATACCGTAATCACGCGCCCGGCGGCGGCACGGGTCAGCCGGTCACGGATCGCCAGCCCCAATCCTGTGGCGCCGAAATCGCGCGCCAAGATCAGCGAGACGCCGGCGTCATCAAGGGTGCGCAGCGATTCGAAGAGATGCTGGGCCACCTCCTGCAGCGACGTCATCGACCCGACGGACTGGCAGACCGCCGGGAGATCGTCCAGATAGGGAAGATCCTCTTCCGCCACCAACAGCCCAACCCGCTCCCCACCGGCAATATGGGTCAGGGCAGCCTCGCGCATAGCCCGCAGGACGGGGAGGCGCTCGCCTTGGTACAGGATGGCCTTGGCCTCGGGCGCGTAGTGTTTGGCCGTCGTCCCTGGAGAGACAAGGGGCTGTCCGGCGTCCGGCACGTTCTCAGCGACCTCAACCTCGCCCAGCAGAGCTGTGAGCGCTTCCCGGCTCACGCCGCCCGGTCGGAGGATCGTGGGGGTGCCGGACCAGAGCGCCAACACGGTCGACTCGACGCCGACCGGCGTCCTGCCCCCGTCGAGAATGAGGTCCACCCGGCCCTCCAGATCGGCGAGCACATGCTCGGCCCGGGTCGGGCTCACGCGACCGAACCGGTTGGCACTGGGGGCGGCGATGGGCACACCGGCAGCGGCGATGAGCGCCCGCGCGACAGGATGTGCCGGCAAGCGCACGGCTACCGTCTCGCCATCGGCGGTGACACGGTCCGGCACCAGCGACGAGCGTCTGAGCACGAGGGTCAGAGGTCCCGGCCAGAACGCCTCGGCCAGTTGCCAAGCGACATCGGGGACCGCGCTCACGATCACGGTGAGCTGTTCTATGACGGCGATATGCACAATCAGGGGATCGTAGGCAGGGCGCTCTTTGGCCCGGAAGATACCGGCGACGGCGTCCGCATCCAGCGCGTTGGCGCCTAAGCCGTAGACGGTCTCCGTCGGAAAGGCCACCAAGCCTCCCCGGCGGATCACTGCGGCAGCCTGCGCGATCACCTCGGCTTCGGGGTGTTCGGCAGAGACCTTCAGCACCCGGGTCATAGGAGGGGACATCCCCTAGAGAGCACGCGCCCGCCGCCAGATGAAGAAGGCCGCCAGCAGGACCAGGACACCGCCCTCGAGCTTTGTCCAGAGCGGAGGCAATCCGGCGCGAACCACCACCTCGTCGGGATAGCGCGTCGTGCTGCCGTCCCACTCGACCTCTTCGATCTGGTAACGATAACGGCGACCCGGGACCAAGCCTTCGTCCTCGTAGGTATAGGTGGCCCCCACGATCTCATCGCCCTTGGCAGGTATCAACTCGTGGTTGACCTGGGTCCATTGGTGGCGGTTACCGGCAGCGTCGTCGGAAGCTGCTTCCCCTGCCGGCCTACGGAAGACGTTGAAGCCGGCCGTCCCCACCTCGCTGGCGGTCTCCCACGTCAGCACCACGGCGGGCACGTCGGCGACCAGCAGTATGATGCCAGCCACCAGCAGGGCTAGGGCAAGGATGACGTATCCGTTGACAAAGCGTCGCACCTGTCCCAAGAAGAGATCCATCGTTGACGGCTATGCCAGCAGCCGAGCGGCCTCGCCCGTTTGACAGAAGTGGACGCTGAAGAGGCCGGCGATGTCCGGATGCGCAGCCGGATAGCGCTCGGCAATGAAGGCGATGATCTCCTCGCGGCGGTCCGGATCACTGAGTCCAATGCAGGCGCCGCGGAAACCGCCACCGCTGAAGCGAGCACCATAGACGCCAGGGCACTCGCTCAGGATCTCGTAGAGGGTCGTCAGGTGCGGGCAGCCCGACTCGTAGTTGTAAACGGAGCTGGCGCCGGACTCGCGCATCAGCTCCCCAAGGCGGCCAATGTCACCCGCGCGCCAGGCCTCGACCCCGGCCTGGACCCGCGCCAGCTCCGTGAAGAAGTGGCGCGCTCGGCGATCCAGCGGCGCCGGCAGCCGGTCCCTTAGCTCCGCGTAGACCTCGGGCGGCACAAGCCTGAGACGGGAATTCCCGTTGGGATGCGGGGTACCGGACCATTCCAGCATCAGCCGTGCGGCTTCGTAGCATTCGTTGACGCGATTGTTATAGTCTGTGCCCACAAGCGCCTGTTTGACGCCGGAGTAAACCACGAGAATCTCGAACGCATCCTGCGGTGCCGCGGTGCCAATGCGCTTCACCTCCATCGACTGGCAGTCGAGGTAGGTCAGGCAGTCGCGGTCGCTCAAAAGGATAATCGACTGATCCAGGACGCCGTTCTTGAGCCCCAGATAGACGTTCTCGATGTAGCGATCGAGCTTGATATTCTCCTCTGCGGAAAGCGCCAAGTCGTTCACAGCCTCAAGCGCCAGGAGATAGGCCACGCCCACGGCGGCGGATGAACTTAGCCCCCCGATGGGCATCGAGCCCATCACGACGGCGTCAATCCCGACCCGCAGGTCGTAGGATTGCTGCAGCGCCACCGCCGCGCCGCGGGCGTAGTTGCCCCAATCCGACGGCGACTTCGGTGGCACGCGGTCGAGACCGAACTCCAAGCGACCGGGGAAGTTCAGGCTCTCTACCCGCACCCACCCGTCGTCGCGGGGGACAAAGGCCAGGTAGACGGCGCGGTCCAGCGCCACCCCAGTGACCAGGCCATCCTGATGATCGACGTGAGCGCCCAATGGCGAGACCCGCAGCGGGGACCGCACGATGCGGATGTCCTCATCCCGGCACCCGGTCTGTGCCCGCAACCGCGCCTTGAGCAACGCTATCTGTGATTCCACGCACTACCCTCCATCTGAACCCGGAACGATCGCCCTCGCAGCCAGGCCGCTAGGCGCCGTGCGGGTATGTCTTGCGTACTTGATCGGCTACCCAAGGATAGGTACGTTCGATGCCCTCACGCAGGCTAACCTTGGCCTCCCAGCCCAACGCGTGCATCCGGGCCTTGCTGAAGTTGCGGGCCGCAACGCCCACAGGACCCTCGACATGACGGATCTTCAGATCCTTGCCCGACACGTCAATGACCGTCTCTACCAACTCGTTGACGGTGACATACTGCTCCGTGCCGATGTTAGCAGATTCCCGAAGGTCGGATTGCATCAGCAGGTAGATGCCATCCACCAAGTCATCGACGTAGGTGAAGCCCCGGACCGCGGTGCCGTCGCCCCAGACATCAACGGTGCCGCCGTTCTCGGCCATCGCCACCTTACGGGAGATCGCCGCCGGCGCCTTCTCACGCCCACCCTGCCAAGTCCCATAGGGGCCGTAGCAGTTCTGGAAGCGGGCCACGCGCACCTCAACGGGGTTGTGCCGCGCGTAGGCCTGGGCCATCCGCTCGGCGTACAACTTCTCCCACCCGTACTCGTTGTCCGGGTGTGCGGGCAGAACCTGATCCTCCGTCATCTCAGGATCGCCGGGCTTCATATCGGGGTAGACGCAGGCCGAGGATGAAAAGAAGTAGCGGGAGACACCCATTTTGACGGCGGTGTCGATCATGTTGACGTTGATCAGGGCACTGTTGTGCATGATGTCACACTCAGCGGTGTGGATGAATCCCATGCCGCCCATGTCCGCTGCCAACTGATAAACCTCGTCAAAGGTACCGCCGTTGGCGGCCAGGGCCTCCCAACAGTGCTCTGGGCGGCGGAGATCCAGCAGCCGGAACTCATCTGCGTCCAGCGTCCGGAATTCGTGGGGCTTGATATCCACCCCGCGAACCCAGTAGCCCTCGCGCTTGAGCTTCGACACGAGATGCCCGCCAATAAAACCACCCGCACCGCACACCAAAGCCTTCTTCATTCGTCTCGTCTCCTTATAATGGAACGCTGTCGTTCCCGAAATGGGTAACTGTGCACCGTCACTTACGTTGACGGTAGAGGGTTGGATCGACCACGGAGGCCATCGCTATCTCATCCAGCGGCAGACCCAGAAATGCTCTGACCGCTTTGGCTGCCGGCAGGGGGTCGGCCAAAGCGGCATTGTAGTCCACATCCAAATAGGACAAGTTCGCTTGTTGCGCCATCCAAGCGTACACCTGGGCGAGATGTTTCTCAAAGAGCCTGGCCATCTCAGCATCATCCACGGCATCGGGATCTTCCCCTCGCCGCACCAGCATCCGCCGCTGTGATGCGAGAATCTCCTCCATCTTGCGGCGCATGAAGAGCACCTTGTAGGTATGCGTATCCGGCAGATGGACGAGCAATGCCGCGATCACTTTGACCACCTTGCCCTGGGCTTCTGGCAACCAGGCGACGTCACCCTGCGGCAGCTTCTTGACCCGTTCGAACTCATAGTACCCCTTGGGATTGTCGGCATTGGGCTCGCGAATCCCATCCTGAAGGACGGACAGACCGCCCCGTTCCAGCATGCGCATCATCATCGACGTGCCAGACCGCGGCAAGCCCGAGACGATGATGACCGGGGTATCCTGCTTTCCGAACAGCTTCTTGAGGAATCCCACTGTGATATCTCCTAGCAAGAATCCACAAATCTCAAGAGGACGACCAACATCGCAGTCTATGACTCGTGACTTGTGACTCGTGACTTGCGACTCTAGATTCGAGATTGGATCTACGTCGCGTGATGCCCGGCTACACGTGATTCAGGAATCCACGCTCCTCCAGATAGTCGACGATCACCCGCGCGTTCTCTTCCGGCGTGCGATCCACCGTGTTCAGCACGAGTTCCGCGTGCTCCGGCGCCTCGTAGGGATCGTCGATGCCCGTGAAGCCCTTTATCTCGCCCCGCCGCGCCCGGGCATAGAGTCCCTTGACATCCCGTTCCTCACAGACCGCCAACGGCGTGTCCACGTAGATCTCCACGAAGCGATCCTCCCCCACCATCTTCCGCGCCTCGCTCCGCGTGTTGCGGTAGGGGCTGATGGCGGCGCAGATCACCGTCCCGTTGTGCCGCGCGATCTCGCTGGCGACAAAGCCGATACGCAGGATGTTGGTATCGCGGTCCTCCTTGCTGAAGCCCAACCCCTTCGACAGATGCGTCCGCACTACGTCGCCATCCAGCACCGTCGCCTGCCGCCCCCGTTCCAGCAGCATCGGCGCCAGCGCGTTGGCGATGGTCGACTTGCCCGAGCCACTCAGGCCCGTGAACCACAGACAGAGCCCCTGCTTATGGCGCGGCGGGTAAGTCTCCCGCAGGATCTCCGCCGTCTCCTGGCGCGTGAACCACGCGGGCAGCGCCTTGCCCTTAGCGAGGTACTCTTCGCGCACCTGCGTCCCCGAGATGAAGAGCGCCTTGCCATTCCCTGCCGCTTCCTCGGCAGCAACGTAATCGTCCTTGTCCTCCAGATAGACCAACTCGCGGAAGGTCACGGCCTCCACGCCCAGCTCGTCACGGTACTGCGCCATCACCTCCTGGGCCTCGTAGGGGCCGTAGAAGGGGTTGCCGTTGCTGTCGTTGCCCGGACCGGCGTGGTCGCGGCCCACCACGAAGTGAGTGGCGCCGTAGTTACGGCGGATCAGCGCGTGCCACAGCGCCTCGCGCGGCCCCGCCATCCGCATCGCCAGCGGCAGCAGGCCCAACACCACGTTGTAATCCTCGTAGTAGTTCTCCACCAACGTCTTGTAGACGCGCACGCGGGTGTAGTGATCCACATCGCCGGGCTTGGTCAGCCCCACCACCGGGTGGATCAGTAGGCTGCCGGCGACGCGCTCCGCGGCGCGCTTGGTCAGCGCCTCGTGAACCCGGTGCATCGGGTTCCGCGTCTGGAAGGCGACGACGGTCCTAAGCCCATTCCGGCCCCCATCAGGGGCCGTCTTGGAATGGGCCCCCATCTGGGAGAGCAGCGCGCGTGTCTGGGCCGGCGTGCGGCGCAGGTCGACGAAGTCGTAGTATTTGGGCGGGTTGATGACCCGCAGCTCCCCGCTGATGCACAGATCGCCCCAATGGGCCATCTCCGGCACGAGCGGGTGCCGGTGGTCGGTGGTCCCTAGTACCAGCCGCGCCTCGCGGGTGGGATCCCAGCGGAAGACCTCCTCCAGCCGCATCATCGCGATCACGTAACGGCGCGAATCGCAGAGGGTAATCCACTCCCCGCGGGTGGGCAGGTCCTCTTTGTTGATCGTCAGCGTGACGGGGATGGGGAAGAGGAGGCCATTAGCCAGACGCATCTCGGTCAGGACGCGCTGGTAGTCGGCCTGACCCATGAAGCGGTCCAGCGGCGAGAAGCCGCCGACAGCCAAGAGCTCCAAATCGCAGAGGTTGCGGTCAGAGATCTGGAACATCGGATACTGGTTGGCCTGCGCCATCAGCTCCTGGCGCTGTTCTGGCGCGGCTACGAGGTCGACGAGCTTGCCGCCGTACGGCGAAATCAGCTCGACGCTTTGCTTGCTTTTCGTCATGAAACGTACACTCCCAATGCCTTCTGATTCTCTCTAAAGATTACTGATACTCATCCTGCCGAATAGGGCCCAGGGCCCAGCGCAGGCCCCAAGACATCACGTCTAGCCGGCTACCTGCTCCCCGTAGGCCAGCAACACCTGCACTTCCTCCGGCGATCGTCCCTCGGCGTATACCCGCAGAACGGGCTCCGTACCGGAGGGGCGGATCAATAGCCAGGCATCATCGGCGAGGACGTACTTAACGCCATCCAGGGTGCTGACCTCCGCCACTGACTCACCCGCCAGCTCCGCCGGGGCTTGGTCCTTGAGCCGGGCGACCATCTCCGGTTTCGAGACGGCACGCTTGAGCGGGATGTCCTGACGCGCATAGAAGGTCGGGCCCACCTCGTTCTGGATCTCCACAACCAACTCGTGCAGGGAGGCGCGGGCATCCGCCATCACCTCAAGCAGAAGCATCCCCATCAAGATTCCATCGCCCTCCGGAATGTGTCCCTTGATGGAAAGACCACCTGACTCCTCACCGCCGATCAGGACATCGTCCTTGAGCATATAGTCCGCAATGTGGTTGAAGCCGACCGGCGTCTCGTAGAGTGGCAGCTTGTAGCGGCTAGCCAGCCGGTCGACCATGCGGGTTGTGGACACCGAGCGCACCACGGCGCCGGTCCAGCCGCGCTTCTCCACCAGATAGCGCAGCACTAAGGCGAAGATGTGATGCGGATCCACGAAATTGCCCAGGCCATCGATGGCGCCAATGCGGTCAGCGTCGCCGTCGGTCGCCAATCCCACATCGGCATGCTGCGCCTGAATGGCCGCCACCAGCGCCTGCAAATAGTGTTCCATCGGCTCCGGGTGGATACCGCCGAAGCCGGGGTTCATCTCACCGCGGATCTCATACAGGTGGCAGCGCGTCCGGCTCAACAGATCGCGGAAGGTGCCCCGCCCCGATCCGTACATCGCATCGGCGACGACGCGCAGCTCCCCACTGGAGATCAGGTCCAGATCCACCAGGGTCGAAAGATGCTGGTAGTAGGCCCAAGCCGGGTCAAAGCGGCGGATGAGCCCCAACTCCAGCGCCCGCTCATAGGCCATCAGGTTAGGACCCCGCGCCTCGAGCTGATTCCGCTCCAATAGGGCCTCCACCCGGTGAGCCTGTTCCGGCAACGCCGAACCGCCGAAGGGGGCCTTGAGCTTGAGCCCGTTATAGCGCGGCGGATTGTGGCTGGCGGTGATCATCACCCCGGCGACGGCCTTCTTCGCGGTCACAGCATACGACACCGCAGGCGTCGGCGCATCGGCTCGGGTCAGGTGGGCAATCACGCCATTCGCCGCCATGACGCGTGCGACTTCAATGGCATAGCGATCGGACAGGAAGCGAGTGTCGAACCCCACGACCACCTCGGGTTGGCCATCCGTATCCTGCTCTTGAACGTAGTCGGCAACAGCCTGAGCGATGATTCGCAGGTTCTCGAACGTGAACGTATCACTGATGACGGCCCGCCAGCCATCGGTGCCGAACTTGATAGGCATGTCTCCCCTCCCCAGACAACCAAGAAAAAAGCCCATACCCAAAGATCGGGTACAAGCTTCGCCCACCACCGCATCGTAACCGAACCAAGACCGTTGTCAAGGTACGGCCCCCTCCGCCGGTACGCAAGTGATGTTGCGCCCCTCCGTCAGCGCCGGAGACTCTCCGCGATGCCCGGTCTGTTGTTTCTAGCCCGCGTCCGCGTCAAAGGCGGCGAGCGTCTTGCGCAAGCGCACCATCTGGATGCTGCTAGTCAGATCGCCGCGCGTCCGCTCCAGTACACCGCGCAACTGGTCCACGCGGCGGCGCAGGCCATGGGTGACCGCGTCCGGGTAACCAAAGGACATCAGGACCTCATAGACCATATCCATAGCGCTGAGCAGCCGCTCAGCCTCGTCGAAACGCTCATAGCGCAGCATATCGAGGCACCGGCGGCGAAGCTCGCTTGCGGCTTCACAGACACCGTTGAGGTAGGTGTTGAGGGGGATCGTTGTGGTGTCCAGCGGTGGCAGGTCCCCCTGCGACAAGAGTGCCAGCGTGACACGCGCCTCCACCAACTCCTTGAGCGCATCCTGTGTGTAGCCGGCGTAGTAGAGCTCCGGATAAGGTGCAAGCAACGTTTGGAGCGCTTGTCCGACCGCGTCAGCTTCCGCCAGCAAGGATGCAGCGCTATCCCACTCATCACGGTGACCGGCGCGAATGGCGTAGGAGCAGTGGCGGGTCAGCATCCGCGTCTGTTGCAGCACTTCGTCGCGCACCGCGTTCTGCGCGGCAAGATCCTCCTCCGCACGCGAGGCCAGATCGTCCAACCAACTCTGCAGTGTCTCGTTCAAGAGCTACGACTCCTGTTCTGGAGGCGGGCCGCCCCCGAAGAAAGCTTGGACCAGATCATCGCCCTGGCCGGGAATGGCGATCTCCCCAAAGGCCGCCTCATACTTGGCAAGATTCTCCTGTAGCGCGCGCAACGTCAGCTTCGCATTAAGCGGCGTCATCACCACGCGAGAGCGCACGCGGATCTTGGGTTGGTTGGGCAGCATCTGAGCTAGGTCAACGATCACCTCGGAAGGCGTGTGGGAGATCAACGCGAAGTTGGCGTAGATGGGCTCTAAGTTCGCCGGAAGCTCAACATTGAGCGCGCGCTGTTTCGATTGGGTCATGGTCACTCCTCAGTTTAGAAGACAACAGAGGGGATTGCTCCCCTCTGTTCGGACTCTCAACACCGCCAAATGAAACAGGGCCTCGGACGCGCTTTAGAACGGTATCTCATCCTCGGCAACGTAGTCGGGGCCGCCGCCCTGATCCTCAGCGCCACCACCGTACGTATCCGTCCGCCCCTGCAAGAAGATCACCCGGTCTGCGGTCAGCTCGAAACTGGCACGCGGCGTGCCATCTTGTCCCGTCCAGATCCTCGGCCCTCCAGTGGCGCGGTCAGGGGTCAGGCGGCCCTCGACCATCACCTGCCGTCCCTTGGCTAAGTACTGGGCGCAGGTCTCGGCTTGCCGTCGCCAAGCTGAAACACGGAACCAGACCGTCTCCTCACCCTGGGAACCATCCTGATTTGTCCAACGCCGGTTGGTCGCCACACTGAAGGACGTGACGGGCGTGCCGTCAGCGGTGTAGCGCATTTCCGGGTCGCCTCCAAGATTGCCGACAATGATGACCTTCTGGTAGGACATAGCGCTTGACTCCTTTCAAGAGCAGCTTTGGACACTGTCTGATGGTCAGAAATCGTCTCCATTGTACTGCAGACGAGGGTAGAAATCAAACAAAGGTGCGCGCGGTAGTGTATACAACTCGGTGGAAAATTGAGGAAAGAGCGGACTCGCTGTAAGCTAGGGTTGGGAAAAACTCAGCTACCAGGAGGC
>JAFGNI010000525.1 GCA_016927095.1 Anaerolineae bacterium
CTAGACATCGCCGACTTCCAGGGTGCCGGCCTCGTAACTGGGCGACCCATCCAGAAGCGTGTACGGCGTTAATGTCTGCCGGTCGTAGAGCCCGATCCTCACGCTATAGGTACCCGACGGCAGATCAGCGGGCAACTCGAGCCGGTGCACCTGCACGATCACATCCCCCGCCCGCCAGAACGGCGCCGGACAGTCCAGCCCGTCGTGTTGGGCCCGCAGGGCGCCGGTGGCATCCACGACGTGCAGGAAGGCCTTGAGGTCCGGATGTGCTTCGCCCTGGGCCAACCAGGTCGAGACGAAGGTGAGCGTCTCACCGGCTTGGATCCGCGTCGCCGGCAACTCCGCATCGACGAGCACTGCGCCGCCCTCGTAGACAACAAGCCGTTGCGCCGGCTCGACGGACGGTGCGACGTCGTATCGGTCGAAGCCACCGGCACCTCGCACGACCGCCTCCGATGCCGACAACAACCTATCGGCCAATACGGCATTCACGGGCACGAACGAGGGAATCAGGATCTCGCCACCCGCACCGGGCCACAGCACCGCTCCGGCTGACCCAATGGGGCTGCCCGGATCACACCAGCGCACGACAGCGTCCTCCCGCTTCATCAGAAGATCCAGGCTGGGCCCGTCCATCGACTGGTTGGAGAGCCCTCCCACCGTCACATCGGTGACCGTAGGATGAGCGTCCAGCCACGCCGCAATCTCGGCGAAATCCCACTGCCAAACGAAGGCCACCTCCGGGCTCTGAGGCCACCGGATGAAGTAGTCGCGTACCGTCAGGATGAGATTTGGGCCAAGACTCGCGGCCAACAGAAGCACGGACAGCGCCGGCCCCCAGGATTTGACGCGGCGCAGCCAACCCCAGACGAAATCGGCACCAACGCCCAGCAGCAGCATAGTCGCCGGCAGCGTCCCCAACGTGCGCACGAAGTTGGGGGCCTCGATGGTGACCAGCGAAGGCGATACCATCGCAACCAGCCAGACCCACAGCAGCCCATGTCGCGGGTCGACGAAACGCCCCAATGCTACCAGCAGCCCGATGACAAAGAACAGGGCCCACAAGGGCTCGGCGAAGACCGGGCGTCCCGGTAGGTTATTGCGCGCCGTTGCGTCCCCGGTGCCCAGAAACATCCCCAGAATCCGCGGCACGTTCGCCAGCACCGGGCCTGGATTGCGGTTCTGCAGCGCCCGCAGGGGCGCATCCACTTCAGCGACGCGGGTCTGAACGGGTGTGTGCCACACCAGATGCACCACCAAAGGCACGGCAACCGCAGCAGCCAATACCAGCGCGAGAGCGATCTCACGCCAGTGCCGGCGGAAACAGCGCCCATCGAAGAGCATCAGCAGGACCAGCCAACCCCCGAGGACGAGCGGCACGCCCCGCGCCGCCAGATAGGTGTAGGCCGAGAGGCCGAACCAGAGGCCGGCGAGAGCGGCGGAGCGGGCGCCGGTGCCGGGCGCAGCGCGGGACCGGCGATCCTGAAGCACGGACCAAAGCGCTTCCGCACCCAAACACATCGTCAACGGCAGCAGCATAGCCCGCAGCCCCACGCGGCTCCAGAAGACCGGCCAGAGCGAGATGCCGACCCCCATCGCCGCGACAACACCCACGCGTTCGTTGAACATGCGCCGGCCCAGGCGCGCCGCGGCAGCCACAACCAGCAGCCCGACGGACGCCGAGACAAAGCGAAGCGCCAGCACATTGCGCCCGATCAACGCGCGGCTCACGGCGACCAGATAGAGGAAAAGGGGCTCCTGACCGTAGGCCTCCTCGAAGTACAAGGCGTGCTCGCCTCGCAGAACACCTTCAGCGATCAGGACTTCGGCGACCTCGTCGTGCTCAACTCCCCTGGGGAACTCAGGCAGGTCCCAGTACCGCAGGCCCGCCGCGAGAAGCAAGAGCCCCAGGAGCAGCCAGCGTGACGTCGACCACCGCGGCGTCACCGGATGACCGTCAGCCATCCACAACCTCACCGATCAGCACGTCTCCGTCCACAGCGACCATTTTTGTCGCCGTGATCGTGTTGAACCGGGCCCGGGAATCGCGAGACACGACAGCCAGGTAGTTGTCGGTGAGGCCGCGCCGCCTATCGTCGTCCCCGGCGCGCTGCTCCCAGAGCACCGGCAGGACAGCGCCGGCAAAACGTGCCTGATAGACTGCAGCCAGCGCTTGTCCTAGGTCCCGCAGCCGGCCTGCGCGCGCCTTGCGGATCGCCTTGGGCACCTGGTCCGGCAGCCGCATCGCTGCCGTGCCCGCACGCTGCGAATAGGGGAAGACGTGAAGCCGTGAGAAGCCCACCTCTTTGACCACGGCTATCGTCTCGGCAAAATCCGCCTCGGTCTCCCCGGGAAAGCCGGCGATGAGGTCGGTCGTCAGCGCCATCTCGGGTTGGACAGCCCGGGCAGCTGTCACCAACGCAAGAAAGCCCGAGACGGTGATGCGCCGCCCCATCCGCTTGAGGATCACATCCGAGCCGGACTGGAGGGGCATGTGCAGCTGGCGGCAAAGACGTCCATCCTGCCAGAGGTCGAGGAGCTCAGGCGTGATGTCCCAGGGCTCAATCGAGGAGAGCCGCAATCGCGACACCCCGGTTTCGTGCAGAATGGCTCTGACAAGGGCCGCCAGCTCGTGGTCGATGCCCCGGTCCTGACCATAGGCGCCCAAGCAGACACCGGTCAGCACGATTTCCTGCGCCCCGGACGCAACCAGCTCTTGCACGGTCGCCACGACTTCAGCCAGGGGACGGCTCTTTGCCGGACCCCGTAGGATCCGGGTCACGCAGTAGGTGCATGCTTCGTCGCAGCCATCCTGCACGCCCAAGAAGGCGCGGGTATGCCCCCACCGTCCCGGAGCCCAACGCGCCGTCGTGGTGGCCATGCCCAGGATCTCGGTGACCGCTGCAGATTTCTCAACGTTCGGTATAACCCAGCGGACACCTGCCAGCCGCCTGGCGCGCGCCAGGTCCTCTGTCGCCCAGCAGCCCAGCACAGCGATCTTAGCGTCGGGGCTGTCACGGTGGAGCGCCCTGATGCGATGGCGGCTGCTGCGGGAGGCCTGGGAGGTGACGGCACAGGAGTTGAGGACGATCACATCAGCACCGCGAGGTTGTTGAACGACATCATGACCGGCGCCGGCAAACTGGCGGGCGAGGGTCTCAATCTCGGCCGCGTTGAGGCGACAGCCAAGAGATTCTAGGTAGACGCGCACGGGGCGACCGTGACCTAAGGCGCGGGCTCGACGATCAGGTCGTCAAATGCCACGACAACATCGCCTTCCGAAAAGGCGCCGGCATAGAGTCCAATCGGTCCTTGCCGGACCTCAGGATCCTCGATCTGGCTGACAAGCTCGTCATTGACCCGGAACTCCAACTGGGTGTCCCGCGCAAGGACCTCGAGACGGTTGGTCGCCACGCCTTCGTTGATAGCACCGGTGGGGGTCCAATCGGATCCCAGAACGGACCACACCCCATCCTCGTAGCGAGCTACGCGCGCATACCCGTCCCCGCTGATCGAGAACGCCGTGAAGCCGCCCTCGCCGTCCATCCGCAGCAAGATGCCGTATTCGTTGTCCGCAGGACCGGAGATCTGCGTGGCCTTGACCGAGACCACACAGTCCTGCCATGTCGCATTCGACGCTGCCCAAGCTATCTGCCCCGGCGAGATGATATGCACCTGCAGGACGCCATCCGCCACGGCGACATTGGCCACCGGATCCGAGCTAAGGTTCCAGCCTTCGTCCGTGTCAAAAGTCGTCTCCCAGCCGGCCGGCGACGCTTCCTTGCCGCACGCCAGCGCGCCTATCAGCACGACCGCAAGCGCAACCGCAAGCCTCAGCCCGACCACAACGGCTCCTGGTGATCGAACCGCCTGTCTGTTGCCACGCTGCATTGGCGTAATCACGGTCTTTGCGCCTCGAAATCGTCGAACCAGACACTGGTGCCACCTGCGGACACGGTACCCGTCGCCATCCCCACATCGCCTTGTGCCAGCACGTCATCCTGAACCTCTGCGATCAGCGCGCCGTTGACAAAGAAGCTGAGCTCGGTCTCACGGCACGAGGCGGTCAAGCGGTTGTCCGTGCCGTCTGTGTGAATCGCGGCTGACCGGAACATCGCGGTTCCTGTGAGCGGTAGCAACTCCCCATCCTCATCCATCCTAAAGATGCCGTAGTAGCCATCGGCGCTGATGGCGAAGTAGTAGAACTGCTCCTCATCGTAGCGACAGACCAAGCCATAGTGGTTGTCTGTCTGGCCCGCCGCACGGACGACAGCGGACAATTCCACGTCCTCAAAAGATCTTCCGCTGGTCGCCCACACATACCACTGCGGGACATCGATCTGGAAAAGATAGCGGCCCTGCTGATACCCGCGCACGTAGGTTTCGTGAGACGCCGCGCCCCACCCGCTGGCAGGATCGGAGAAATCGTCTTCAAAGGATTGGGAGGCGCCGAGGCATCCGGCGAGAAGTGTCATAAGCACCAGCGAGGCCCACATATGCAGTTTCCTGGATGTCGTCATGCGTACTCCTGCCAAGCATCTGATTGGGCTGGCGATGGCTGCCACACAGCAACCCGGGTGCACCTAGGCCGTTGAGCAGCTCTCATACCCTGATTATACCCAAAGGAGTGACCCCGACAACAACCACACAAAATGGGTTCGCTAACCACGAGGTAACTCACCTTCACACTCGCGACGGATCCCCAAGCCTGTTTGGGCGCTATCCGTCGCTCTGCGGTGTTGTGGCCAGATTCCCTGAGGGAAATCCCCAAATATCCCTCGGTATGTGGCTCTAGGGCTATCGCATCCAAAACTCAAGAAGGACAATCTGCGGCTGACTTGAGGTGAAATGCGATTACTCTGACCACCTTACCTTGTCATGGACGACGACTGTGGTAGAATTCTTGTCGTCA
>JAFGNI010000526.1 GCA_016927095.1 Anaerolineae bacterium
CCCAGCGACGTCTTGCCGGTGCCGGGTGGCCCTACGAAGCAGAGGATGGTGCTCTGTTGGGTCGTGGGCGCCATCTTGCGCACCGCGATGTACTCCAGGATGCGCTGCTTGGCTTTGGGCAGACCGTAGTGTTGGGACGCCAGGACTTTCTCCGCATGGGCGATATCGAGATTGTCCTCGGTCGCCTTCCGCCAGGGCAGCTTCAGGAGCCAATCTAGGTAGGTGCGGATGATGCCCACCTCAGGTGCCATCGACGGCATGGCTGCCAGGCGCTTGAGTTCCTCCTCGGCGCATTCCCGGACATGACCCGGGAGGTCGGCGCTCTCCAGCTGCTCCCGGATCGTGACGACGTCTCGGGTGAAGCCGTCCGTCTCGCCTAACTCGTGCTGGATCGCTCGCATCTGCTCCCGCAGAAAGTACTCGCGCTGTGTCTTGTCGACCTCTTCCTGGACTGTGGTCTGGATCTGGTTCTCCAGCTCCAAAACGTCCAACTCGCGAGCCAGGTGGGTGCTGATCTGTTGCAGACGCTCGGTGACGTCCGGCGTTTCCAGGAGCGCCTGCTGGGTCTCAATGGGCAAGCTCACGATCTGCGCGACCACATCCGCGAGCTGCCCCGGCGCCTGTACATTCATTGCGTAGACGTAGGCCTCTTCGGGCAGTGCCTGATTGAGCTGGACCACTTTCTCAAACATCGTCAGGACCGCTCGCGTTAGCGCCTCTGTCAGCGCGTTTTCCTCGCTGCGCTCCGGGAGCACCTCGACGGAGGCCACAAGGTAAGGGTGTTCTTGCGTGTAGCTCCGGATCTTGACGCGCCCCACGCCCTGGGTGATAGCGCTGGTCGTGCCGTCGGGCAGCCGAATGGAGCGGGCGATGACCACCTCCGTGCCGACGTCGAAAAGCTCGTCACTTTGCGGGTAGACCTCGCTGTCGGCGTCCCGCTGGGTGACGACAACGACAGGCCAGTCTTCCTGGATCGCGACCGAAAGCGCTTGCAGGGATTCCTCCCTGCCGATGTAGAGTGGGGTCACCATCTGTGGGTAGATGACCAGATCTCGCAAGGGCAGCACAATGGCTTCGAAGGGTCCTTCATCCTCCGGCCCGGTCCGGAATGCATCGCCGAAGAAGTCTTCGGGCGTCAACGGAAGCTTATCCCAATCCATAGCCTACTCCCAGGGCTCGTCCACCCAGTCTCCCATAGGGAGGTTCAATTCTGAGCTGTGAGACCAGGCTTCGCGCACATCAGCGACCAGGAAGATCGAGCCCGTAGCGATGATGCCCCAGCCGCTCTTCAATCTCCGGCATGCCTGCTCCAGGGCACGCTTCGGGTTCACCGCGATCTCGGCGCCATGGCCGAGGTCGGCACATAGGTCCGCGAGGACATACGGGGCAGCGGCGCGCGGATGGTATGACCGCGTGACGATGACGTGCTCGCTTATCGGCAGGAGCGCCTCGAGCATACCGGCGATGTCCTTGTCATTAGAGGCACCATAGATCAGAATCCAGGTCGTGTCCGGAAACCATATGCGCAGAGAGTCCGCCAGCATCTGCGCGGAGTACGGGTTGTGGGCGCAGTCGACAACTAGGCGAGGTTCCTGGTTCAGGATCTCCATCCGGCCCGGCCAAGACACGGTCGCCAGCCCTTCGCGCACGTGCTGAGGCGTCACCCACGCATGTCCGCTGCGCTGCAGTACGCCTGCAGCTGCAACGGCGACGGCTGCGTTCTCCTGCTGGAAGTCGCCGAGGAGGGCCACGTCGTAGGTGCCGTCCAGATCCGAAACCTGGGTCGTATGCGAGATCTTCATTTGCTGACCGGTCAGCGTGCGCGCCACCGGCTCCCAGGTCACATCCTGCCCCACCACAGTCAGGGGCGCGTCGCGTTCCGCGGCGATCGTCCTGAGGACCTCCAGAGCTTCGTCCTTCTGCGGCGCCGTCACGACCGGCACGCCGGGCTTGATGATGCCCGCTTTCTCGTAGGCGATCTCTCCCAACGTGTCGCCGAGCAAGTAGGTGTGATCGAGGCTCAGCGACGTGATAATGCTGACTTCCGGGGTGATGACATTCGTGGCATCTAGTCGCCCGCCCAGTCCGACTTCCATCACAGCGAGATCGACGTTGCTCTCCAGGAAGTACTGGAAGGCGACCGCGGTGGTCACCTCGAAGGTGGTTAGCCCTTCAATGGTCTCGACGATGGGCTGGATCGCCTCAACGAGATCGGTCATCTTGGCCCTGGAGATTGACTCGCCGTTGATCTGCATCCGCTCACGATAGGTGTGCAAGTGTGGTGACACGTAGAGTCCTGTGTGCAGACCGGCTGACTCAGCGATCTTGGCCATCATGGCGGAGACGGACCCCTTGCCTTTCGTGCCGGCGATATGCAGCGTCGGATAGCCACGATGGGGATTGCCCATCGTGTCCAGCAGCGTGATCACGCGCTCGATCTTGAACTCTCTGGCAGAGTACCGTTCGATGCGCCGTTTCTCGTAGTCGACGAGCCCATACAGGTAACGGAGGACATCGTGATACTTCATAGTCTCAGTGGCAGTCCTTTTGTTGCTGGGTTGGTAGTATTGGTCTCTGCGGGCGAGTTGGACGCCCACTCGGCGCAACCCTATGGTGTGCTATTCGCAATGCACTTCGGTGTCTAGCGCAAACTGAGCCGTGATTCTACCTGGTTTCGATGCTTTGGCAATCGGTCGATCACCTTCTGGGATGGGCGACAACGCCCGCCAGCCGCCGTTCAGGGCGAGCGTGATGCCCGTCACCTCATGGCACGACGCACCCTCTTGGGCGTCTCGCGAGTGCTTCTCAATTCTGCCATTGTGTGCTAAAGTGTCGCTAAGGGTTGGTCTCTAAGGAGGAGAGTGATGGGTGCGGTGCGCACAGGGCTTCTAGTCCTCTATCTAGTGGGGACCTACGTGCTGAGTAACTACCTGCGAGACCGCCTCCCCACCGCCAGTGGCAGACTCCCATCGCCGGGGATCGAGATGTGGCGCGCCCTCTTCTGGATCTGGGCACCGATGCTCTGGTTCTTCCCAGGCGTGCTCTGGATAGGCCTTCTGGGTCTGCCGTGGCCCTATATCGTGATTCTCAGCCTGCTCATCCCCTTGAGTTGCCTCAGCCTCTTCCTGGCTCTGAGTGGTGTCTTCACGGCAGACAACGCGTCGATGAACGGTCCTGTCGTGGCCGTAACGGTCGGAATCGTTGGGATTTTCACCGCGCTTGTGGCCGCCGTGGCCATGATGACCCATCCCGATCTCCACTACGCACGCTTTGCGCTCTTCTGTGTGGGCCAGATCGTGCCGTCGTTAGTCTCGATCTGGTTCTTGGCGATCTGGTCACGGGAGGTGGTGCCGCTTCCGGATGACGTTGATAGGCCCACTTGGTCGGCCTTTGCGATGGTGCTGGGTTTCTTCTCAGGGTCGCCCAAGCCTGTCTGGATGGTCGAGGACGCCAAGATCCACACCAGGATCAGCGGCAGTGCTCTTAGCGGTATTGGGCCTGGGTTGGTCGTGACAGAGCCCGAGAATGTGGTTGTGATGCGGGCCGGCGCGAAGCTGACGCGAGTAGCAGGGCCCGGCGCTGTGTTGACGCAGAAGGGCGAGGTGCCTTTCCGTGTGGTGGACCTCCGCAACCAGGTGCGGTCGACGCGCGTGGACGCCATCACACGGGATGGCATAGAAGTGCAAATGCCGGTCTCCTCCGAGTTCAGGATCGCTCGGGGTCAGGAGGAGGTCAAGCTTGGGGCTAGCTGGCCGTATCGCACGCAGCGGGACGTGCTTCAGGCGCTCTTCTCTGAGGAGGTCGACCCGACGGGCCGGAGTCCACTAGACACCAATACGGCAAACCCTTGGGAGGACCTACCCGTGGAGCTGGCGGCCCATAAGCTGGAGCAGGTGCTATCCTTCTACAGTCTGGACCAGCTCTATGCCGGCATCACTGAGCCCGGGGCAGCAGAGATAGCGAATCACCCCCAATCTGCTTTGCTCCAGACGCATCGCCGAGCTGAGGAGGCCCTCGGTCTCCCTGCATCTGAAAAGCTGGGTGACGTGCTGAGTCGCCTCACGATTGGTAAGTTGGTGACAAGGACGGTCAAACAGGTGTTCCAATCGCGCGGATTGGAGATCCTGGGAGGCCGCGTTGGCCAAGCTCCCGAGCCCCTCAACCGGGGTGTGACAGAGCAGCGCGTGGAGGCGTGGAAATCGCGCTTCATCACGAAGGTGATGGATTGGCAGGCGAGCCTGGAACGCCAGCGTTTCAAGGCGCTGGGCAAGATTCGCAGACAGGCCCGAGAGCAGCTGTTGGCCGAGATGATCGACCAGACCAGCCAGCGGTTGGAGACTGCAAGACCCGAGGTGGGACGTGATTCCGTCGCAGTCCATCTGCTCGACAACTTAATCCAGATCGCAGAGAACCCTCAAGTCCAGAAGATGCTGCCGGAATCCGCCCTGCCGACACTCGAATATGTCTATCAGCAGGTTGGCGGCAGTCGCGCCCCGGGAGAAAGCCCTTGAGCCTGAAGAGAACCCTCGCCTGGCTGGCGATATTCGTCCTCTTCCTGGCGTACGCCGCTTCGGTGCCGCTGGTGCTTTGGGGGGATACGTTCCTCCCTGAAGCGGGCAAGCAGGGCGATTTCATGATTCTAGCGATTGGATTCGGCGTGGCTTTGTTTGTCGTCGCCGGTCATGTGCGGCGTGCGCTGAAGCAGTATGTACAAGCGTTGCACGATCTTAGCCCCGACGACGCGGAGGGATTGGCGGCTCGTCTGCTCTATGGTGCCACGTCGGGGGAGGTTTTGCGCGTAGAGGCTGGACAGATCGATCTGGCAGGCCCTCCGGTGGTTCACAAGGTCGGTGGGCCGGCCCTACTGAGCGTAGATCATACCAGTGTTGTGGTCACCAGTCGTCTGGGTGTGCTGAGTCGCATCTTGGGCCCTGGTTTCCACGGGTTGCAGCCCTTTGAGCG
>JAFGNI010000073.1 GCA_016927095.1 Anaerolineae bacterium
CAGCTCACTTAGATCGGTGGTCGCCGCCGTATACGTATTCGTCTGGGTTAGTGCGCCGAAGTTGCAGCTCGTCTCGCATTGGCCACAGTAGGCGCAACGCTCGGGATAGTAGATGAGCTTGAATTCATCTCTGCTCTTGCGCTGGAGCTCCAGCGCAAAGGCCGGGCAATCCCGAGCACAGAGACCGCATCCGCGACAGATCTCCGGATTGACCTCGATGCGTCCTCGATAATCCTCCGAGATCTCAGCCGGGGCGAAAGGGAACTTCACCGTCTCCGGACCTGCAACCAGCGCCCGCCCGATCGAAGGAAGCAGATAGGCTAGTGCGTGCAGACTACGGCGGCATTGTTCAAGAAAGGACATACGACTACCCTCCAATCCATAAGCTGGCAAATATCTGCAACAATGCCAGAGGGGCAAGGACGCGCCAACCCAGATCCATCAGTTGGTCAATTCTCAAGCGGGCATAGAGCGCGCTGGCAGTCGACAGCATGATCAGGATCGCCAGCGCTTTTAGGGCGAAGATGGGCAAGGCGGGAAGGACCTCGAAGTATCGGCTCTCCCCAAAGTAGAGATTGACCAGCAGAAAGATGCCCAGCACCGTTTGGATGTTCATCGACAGATGCCAGAGTGCTAATTTGCGACCGCTGAAATCCGTGAGCGGACCGGCGACGACCTCGGATTTGGCTTTCGGTATATCCAGTGGATCGCGCTTGAGCTTACCGATCAGGCCGACAAGGGCCAGAACAAAACCCAACGGCTGAATCAGTGCGCCCCAAAGATGCTGGGCTTGAAAGGCTCGAATGCCCATAATGGACCAGGATCCGCTCAGGATCGCCGGACTGGCCAAGGCCATCAGGAAGGGGACCTCGTATGAGAAGTATTGTAGCAGCGAGCGATGTCCTCCCACGATGCTGTACACGCCCAGAGAGATCCAGCCTGCCAGAAAGTAGGCGAGGGCGGGTAAGCTTAGCAGAAAAAGCACGACAATCAGATCACCTTCAAAGGACATCCCTACGGTGTTGCCGACCGGTATGTACATACTGGCGGTCAGGACCGCAGCCAAAGAGCCGATAGGCAAGGCTGCAGCTGCAGCTTCCCGCGTGCCTGTGGGTAGGATGTCCTCTTTGGTCAACAGCTTGATGAAGTCCGCCAGCGGCTGGTACCACGGAGGTCCCACCCGCCCCTGAAACCGTGCAATCATCCGGCGGTCCAGCCAATCGAAGATCATCGCACAGATGAAGACAAAAAGGAAACCCGGGAAAATCAACATCCTGAACAGAGCACTTAACAGCATAGTTCGTCACGTCTCCAGTCTCCGCGATCTACTGATTCGGCACCAGCTTCCCCTCCGCTACATCCAGCCAGGGGCGGACCTTCAGGCACGCTCTCTGCGTCCGGGGCTCCAGCTATCGATCGGCACAGGCGATGCACAGATCGACTCCTGAGAGGACGACCGAGATGTCGGCTACGGCTACGTTCTCCAGTTGATCCGGTAGCGTGATCAAGCTGGTCAGGGTTGGGGTCCGGATTTTCACCCGTGCCGGACTGTTACTGCCATCGCTGCGAATGTAGTAAAAGACTTCACCCCGTGGGGCTTCAGAACGGCTAATGGCTTCTCCGGCGGGCACCCGGCGTGCCGCGCGTGTCACCACCGGTCCCTCAGGTAGCGCTCTCAGGAGTTGACGACAGAGGGAGACGCTTTCCCGTGTCTCCTCCATTCGCACGAGGGTGCGTGCCCAGACGTCGCCATCCTCGTGTAGTGGGACCTTGAAGTCCAGCCGGTCGTAAGGTGACTGTGAATCGTCTCGTCTGATATCCACATCCAGCCCCGATGCGCGGGCGACGGGCCCCACGACACAGTATCGCTTCACCTGATCCAATGAGAGCTTCCCAACGCCCCGGGTTCGTGCATGTAACGTGCGTTCATGCACGACGAAGTTATAGGCCAATTCGACCTGCTTCTCCAACAGATCGAGCTCTGTCAAAACGTGGTCTTTTTGTTTCGAAGTGACGTCCTGGCGGGTGCCGCCGACGACGTTGATAGCGTGGGAGACGCGCCCTCCGGAGAGGGCCTCCATGACATCAAGAACTATTTCGCGATCGCGCCACGCGTACATAAAGATCGTATCGAGACCAATGTTGCGGGCGAGAACGCCCAGCCAGAGGAAGTGGCTGTGAATACGCTCGAGTTCGCACAGGAGTGCCCGGAGATAGACGGCCCGAGGCGGGACCTCGATATCCAGCAATGCTTCCACGGTCCGGCAATAGGTCAACGCATGAACGTGGGAGCAGATGCCGCAGACCCGTTCCACTAGATGGACGTTCTGTACAAACGTGCGGCGCTCACAGAGGCGCTCAATGCCCCGGTGCACATATCCCATCCGTAGGGCGCTATCCGTGACGTGTTCGCCCTCCAGGGTGAGCTGAAAAGCTACGGGTTCTTTGAGTAATGGGTGCTGAGGACCAATCGGCATAATAGTCTTAGCCATCGCTGGAGTCCTTTCGCAGGGGAGGTCCCCCTTGCCAGTCGTCCGGCAGGAGCAACGGGCGGAGCTCCGGGTGCCCGTCGAAGGTCACGTCGAACATGCCGTAGATCTCTCTCTCGTAGAATGCAGCACCCGGGATGATGTCGGTGATCGTGGGAATCGTCGGCCCGTGATGTGTACCGGCGTTGTCTGCAGGTAAGGCGGTCTCCAGCGTGAGGCCGTGACCTTGCCAGAAATGGTACTTGAGCTCGATCCTCTCACCGTCATCGATGGCAGTGATGGCCGTTAGGTGATAGAGGTTGCAGGTCTCCAGCAAGCGCTCGACCGCCGAATGTATCGCCTCTGCCGGCAGATGAACCGCTAGGTCATCTGTGGGTATCAGATGCGCCTTAAGGTCCACCTTTTCCGCAATCATCGTGGGCTCTCCGTCCGTATCATTCTGTGTTTCGCGCACGACACGTTGAATCTCGCCGAGGGCACAGTCGAAGAACTTGGATAGCGTCTCTAGCTGGGTCATCGGATGCTCTCCAACAGCTTGGCAATGCCCTCGATGATCGCCTCAGGGCGGCAGGGACAACCTGGGATGTAGAGATCGACCGGGATAACCTGATCAACGCTGCCGAGGACCATCGGTGCTCCCTGGAAAACACCTCCTGAGCAACTGCAGCTTCCGACGGAGACGACCCATTTGGGTGCGGGTATCTGTTCGTAGATGCGACGCAGTCGATCTCTGGATTGCAGTGTCACAGGCCCGGTGCAGAGCAGAATATCGGCATGTCGCGGCGAACCTTCCTTGAGGATCCCGAGTCTTTCGACGTCGTAGCGCGGGGTTAGGGTATCGAGAATCTCGATGTCACACCCGTTGCATCCGCCGCTGTTATAGTGCAGGATCCAGGGCGATTTGCGGCGTGCCCAGGCGATCACGTCATTGATCCACTTCGCGGCGTTCGGTAGATGCAGGTCTGCTGCGTGTGTTGCTGCGGATGAAGATCCACCCGCAGGGGGAAGATGCTCCGGTCTTGTCACGTTATTCATACCTTTCAACCAATGCAATTACGCTGACGGCAATACCCGCCAGATAGATCAACGCGGTCTGCCGTGATGGGCCCTGTCTGGGTAACGTGGAGAGGACCAGAGCCGCTACGTGCAAGATGCTGAAGAGAAGCGCCAGCTTGAAAAAGCGGTGGTATCCGAGACGCGCCGGGACAGGGGAGTGGGGCTCGCCCCCGGTGTAGGGGAGATGCTTGTCCTCCGTATGCCGCCCCTGCGCCGCCAGGCTCTCTGCCAGACGGTACAGACCGAAAGCCAGAAGCGTAAAGACCGTCGCTGTGATGGGCAGGCTTAAGAAAATGTTCAGGTCCATAGCATCCTTTCATCAGAATGGCAGAAGATCCGTGGTCCACTTGAGCCACAGACCGGGGAAGACACCCATCCATATGACAATCAGCGAAAGCAGAGCCAAGGGCACTGCCATCCATCGGGAAATGCCGATTCTGAACTGATCATCTTCTTCGCGGAGGGGCGCATAAAGGTTGGCCAATAGCGGTAGATAGTAGCCTAAGGACACCACCGTGTTGAACAGAAAGACCGCTACGCCGATATTGGCGACCCAATCGCGGACCGTCAGGATCTCGGCGAGGGTGTACCACTTGCCCGCGAAGCCTGCTAACGGTGCGACGCCGGCCATGCCGACGATCGCGATCGTGAATGTGCCGGACACCAGGGGAAGGCGTTGCGCTGTACCTCGTAACTCCGATACCAACGTCGTTCCGCAGTAGAAGTGACAAACGCCCTTGCTCAAGAAGGCCAGGCTCTTCATCACAGCGTAAGCGAGCAACAGGAAGAAGCCACCTTGAATGGCGCTGGGAACGCCATATCGTAGTCCGATGCCAATGGCGAACATCACGTAGCCCAGTTGGGCGATGGAGGAGTAGGCAAGCAGGCGCTTTGTGTTGCTCTGTCCCAGGGCGACGAAGTTGCCGACGGTCATATTGAGGACCGCGAGCACGATGAGCATCGTGCCTAGGTCGCGCGGGGGGTATCCTAGTCCCAGGACGACCTTGAGCAGGACGTAGAACGTGGCCTGCTTCACGGCCCCTGCCAGCATCGCACTCACGCTACTGGGGGCGCGACCATAGGCATCCGGCATCCAGGTATGTGTGGGAACGATGGCACTCTTGATGGCAAGACCCACGAACATCAGACCCAGCCCGGCGCGCGCTGCCAGTCCCGGCGCACTGATGGATTGAGGTAGGCTGAGGTTGCCGGTCTCGCGATAGATTAGGCCCAGACCCATCAGCAGTGTGAGTGTGCCGGTCGTGCCCATGATGAGGTACTTGAAGCCCGCTTCGACGGCTGTGTCGGTGTGACGCCGGAAGGCGACGAGCACATAAGCCGTGATGCTCATTAATTCGCAGAACAGGTAGAGTGTGAAGAAGTCGGTAGCCATCACCATGCCGATCAATCCCGCCACCATCAACAGCAACAAGGGATAGGTGATCTTGTACCGTTGATCGAGGGAGAGGTAGCAACCGCAATAGAGAGCTACGCAGAGGCCCATCCCTAGAGCGAGACCGCTCATGACCAAGCTGCCCGGGTCCGCACGCAGCGCGGCGCTGTTCGGACCGGAGTTGCCCCACCAGGGACAGGTGTCGATAAGCCCAGGACGCATCACCTGGCTACAGCGGCCGATCAGAAGGGCAAGGGCCACGATCGCCACGCCGAAGATCCCGGCAGTTGCCAAGGCTAACACCCCGTTCTGCTCTGTGACCAGGCGGGCAAACAAGTAGACGATGAAGGCGCCCAGTACCAGGCTGGCTAGCGGCAGCAGCGCTAGAATATCACCGGATGTCACCTCAACCCACCTCCCAACAACAACGTTATCTCGTGGGCTACCCAATCGAAGAGTGGGGCCGGGAAGATGCCCTCGACGACGGTCAACACAGTGAGGAAGACCGCAGGAATCAGCATGGCGAGCGGTCGCTTCTTCACCTGAAGGTCGACGGGCAGATCCCCGAAGAAGATGCGCCCCGCAAACCAGAGCGCATAGGCGACGGTCAGAAGGGAACCCAGCAATGAGATTGCCGAGATGCCCAGCCTGCCCGAGGACATTCCTCCCGAGAACAGCATCCATTCGCTGTCAAACATGCAGAGGGGTGGCACACTCGCCAAGGCAAGCACGCCGATCGCGGCACAGGCCGTCGTCGTAGGCATGTGGTTGCGAAGCCCTCCCAGCTCATCCAGTTGGCGCCGCCCGGTGCTGTGGATGATCAGGCCTGTCACCATGAAGAGGAGCGCTTTCACAATGGCGTGGAAGATAACGTGTAGGGTTGCGCCCGCGATACCGTCATAGGTCAGCGTGCCCAAACCGAAAAGGATGTAGCCCATCTGGCTGACGCTGGAATAGGCGATAATCCGTTTGATGTCTTTCTCCGCAAACGCCATGAGCGCGCCATAGATCTCAGAGATCACGCCAATGATCATAAGGGGCAGTCCGAACCGGGCCATCTGTGCTTGACTAAACAAGCTGAACGGAAACCGCAAGATCCCGTAGGTACCCATAGCCAGCATCGCGGCAGCCAGCATGATTGTCACCGGCATCGGGGCCACGGTATGCGCGTCGGGCAGCCAGATGTGGACGGGGAAGACCGCCATCTTGACACCAAACCCGATCAGGAAGAGGGTAGTGACCGTTGGGACTAGGGCGGTTGGCAGGGAAAGACCTTGCCGTAGCGATGAAAAGCTGTCATTGCCCACGGTATTGTAGATCGTGAGCAGCGCGATGAGGACCAACAACGATCCAAGGTGGGTAAAGATCACGTACTTGAGCGTGACCGTTCGGCGATCCGGACCACCTGGCGGCGTCTCTCCCCACACCAGGATCAGCACAGCCGAAGCGATCAGCATCAGCTCCCAGAAAGTGTAGAAGAGCACCATATCATCTGCCAACGTCGTTCCCGACATCGCTGCCCCGAAGACCAGCAGCAGAGCATAGAAGTAAGGCGTCCGCTCATCCATATGGTGGTATCCCCAAGCGTAGACGATGGCCAGGAAGGTGACGATGGTTTCCGTAACGAGAAACGGAAGGGTGATCCAGTCGCAATGGAGGCCTAACACCACGCCGGGCATAGGGGCCCAGTTGAGCGTGAGGATGGGATCCTCACCGCGATTCAGCGCCGCAAGGAGGATAAAGGTGGCGATCACGGTCGCTAGGGACAGGCCGCCGGCGATATAGCCGGCGGATTTCCCCATGCGGGCGCTGTTGGCGCGTCCCAAGACGGTCAGTAGGATCGCCCCAACGATAGGCACGGCTATGATGATTAGCATCGAGATCATGTCGTCTTCCTTTGGGCTTGGACTGCGTGCATGGTTGCTTGGGCTCGACTGTCTATCTCGCTCATCGCCAGGTGATGCTGTGCTGTTACCAACCGGTCACGACCAGCCATGCGACCACCAATGCTAAGGCCGCCACTGTCCACTGAAGGTTGACACGCAGCTTGCCTGTGTGTAGCTTCTGTAGCCAGTGGCTTACTGACATAGCTCCCTGTGCCGTGCCGTGGACGATGCCCGTCACAGCTCTCTGCTCACTTGTCCTGTGCCAGGCTAGCGCCGTTCCCACGAAGAAGTGCCATAGACGGATGATGCCTTCTTGCGCGATACGTGTCTCTACCCAGAGATTGAGCCATCTCGCAGAGGCGAACAGCAGCTCCCAGAGGCGGGTGATGCCCTTTTGGGCGATCGGTTTCTCCACACGCCGGCTGAACCAATCGGCGATCGCGATGATGGTGCCTTCGCTGCCCCGTGCCAGGCGCCCGTCCCGGCCCGCAATTTGGCACTCGGGTCGACCGAACACACCTGATCTGTCATCACGTGCCACTTGCGCCAACCACACGATGGTCCGCAATGGTGTTGTGATCAGGACCATTGCGGCTAGATGGAGAGGCTTTCCATAGACCGCGATCAGCAGCGCGACGGCGCTCAGGATGGTGCCTACGGATGCCGAATCCACTCGCCCACGCTGTTGCAGCAACGATCGTATCAAGATGGTTGCCACACCCAATATCGCGAGAAAAATGCCAATCCCCACAAGCCAGGGGGCGGTGGTAAGGAGGGGTATCGTGCGATAAAGGAGATAGAGACCCAAGTTGGGCATCACCAAACCATAGAGCCAGGCGCCGGTGGTCGGCGGCAAGTCGCTCGCCGTGCTCTGCCAGCGGTGAAAGGGCCACAACCCGGTCTTGACCCAGATGGCAAGCAACAATCCTCCGACGATCCACGTCGCTGCGGGATGCGATAGCCGGGCTCCTACCTGGAGAGCTGGACCAACGGTCAGGGTGCCACTAGCGTGCCCTAGAATCAAGATTGCTCCCAGCAGCCCTACGTCGCCCAAGCGGAGCAGGAGATAGGTACCCTTCGCTTGTTCTAATCCGTCTCCCTTGCTCGCCAGGAGGGGCGCTAGCCCAATGCAGAGCCCCACTATCTCCAGCGCTAGATACCGAAAGAGAAAGTGACCGGCTAGGAACGATGCGTTGGCTGCCGATAGAGCAGCCAGCAGCAGCGTTGATGTCATCTCGTCGTCTCTGTCGCCCATCAGGAGCAAGCTGACAAAGAGCATCACTGTTGTCAACGCCGCGATCTGACCTCCCAGCCCACCCAAGTGAAGGCTCATCGGACCCGCTCCCGGGATCCAAGTCGGCAACGGCACGTCCTGTTCGCCAACCCAGAGGAGGCCGACTGTGCACAACGCAGCGACACCGCCGATGATGGGACCTGTGATCATCGCGTGGCGACCTTCTGGGAGAATGCACTTTGCCACCATCAACCAGAGACTGCCCACCAGAGGCAGGATCAGCGTGCCGGCTATGAGAGCTATGGATAGAGGGGGCATATCATCCTCTGAGGCGGTTCATATCATCTACGTCGCCGGTTGGGTAGTGGCGGTAGACGTTCACGATCAACGCCAG
>JAFGNI010000527.1 GCA_016927095.1 Anaerolineae bacterium
ATCTGATACTTGGGCTTTGGCACAGGCATTTCCCACCTCCTGGCCCAAGTATACGAGATATCAGCCGTTTATGCTAGGATCATATTTACGCATCGGTGTACTTAGCCCGCCGGGTCACTCAGCTTAAGGTGACCTGGCGGTCGCGGGCAGAAAAGAACCCCGCGTATGGTGATTGTGCCCAGATTGTACGCGATCGGACGCCGATGTCAAGTGGCAGGAAGCTCTCTTGCCACTCACCTCGGAAAGGCGAACTGAGAACAGCGCGCGCTTGACAACTAAGGCAACTCGGTTTACAATGCCGCCCCGTAAAGCAGCGCTTGTAGCGATCATCCATCGCAGTGGAGGGCAGATTCCGGCAGGCAACCTGCCGGGACAACACGAACACGAACCTTGGTGTGGCGCTGTATCAGTGCGCCGCCGCGAAAGCAGGGCGATCACTTTCTCACCCATTTCACGATTCGCCCGACCATCAACCTGAAGCCGGTGCAGCCCACAGGGCTGCCGGATCATCGTAGAAGTCATCCCAGCCGGAATGTCGTGGGGTTCTTGACGTCCCTACCTGCCTGCCGGCTGGGTGTGTCTATTGTGGGGGTCGATACCCTTTGGAAGCATAGGAGGTCGAACGATGAACAAGACGCGCTTGCTCGTGATGATCGTGGGGTTTGTGCTGGTTGCCATCCTGCTGGTGGTGACCCTGGGCCAGTGCGAGGGCCAGCCCGCGCCGGGCACGGAGACGCCGGGAGGCGTAGCTTCCCCCATTCCGTCTGAGAATGCGACCACCGTGCCGACGTCTGTTCCCAGCGACACCCTCACGCCCACACCCACTGAGGGGGAGATGGCAGCAGCAGCCGTAGGACAGGAGTACATTGCCTACAGACCGACGCAGACAGAGTGCGAGCAGATTGTGGATAGCGGGGACGCTGAGGCTTGTGTGTGGCTGGATTCCGCTCTGTTGATCACACGCCCAGAGTGGGAAACCCTATTGCCCGATACGGATTTCTACCTGCTTGAGCTGGGGGGTTACCGGCCAGATTCGTTTGATGTCTATGACTCTCGCCGTAGACTTGTGGCCTGGCAGGACGGCCAATACTACAGCGCCGATACCTTCGACCAGTTGCTAGAAGTTAACGGCATCACTGCCATCACCGACGAGAACCGCGAAACCGTCGCCAGGGCGTTCGCGCTGATGATCATCTACGGTTACCTTGAAGAAGAAGTCAACTTCACCGAGTGGGAGGAAGTCGAGGTGGAACCGGGCGCCTTTGCCTATTGTTTGGAAGCCTGGACGAAAATCGGGGGCTTGGAGCTACAGTGGTGCTTCGTGTTCGGAGATGGACGCTTGAGTGTGGCCTGGGGACCTGACATTCTTCAATATTATGTTGGGGATTACATTGACGTGCCCCCCGATGAACTGCCCCCTCTTCCTCCGCCTACGAGATACGTCTTCCGAGGAGGGTAGACCATGAAGACGAGGCAATTGGGACATCTTATCCTGGCCTGTGGGATTGCGTTGGTGTGGTGGCTATTGACTTCCCAGGATCTTGCAGCGAGCTTGGGGTCAAATTGGCTCGAACGGTCTGATTTCGTTCCACGTGCATTCGTGGCAGAAACAGACGTGGTAGCACCCATGCAGCAAGGGAGTATCCCAACCGCCACTCTGAGGGCCGCATCTGGGAAGACGATGTATTTCTACCCTGACAACGACGACAGAAATCCACTTGAGACACCTCCGCATCTCGTGCTCTACCGTGATGGGGATCTGACTCCGGCCATCTCCCGTACGCTGAACATTGTCGTGAGCAACGTCCAGGTGAATCCCGGCATCACGATGACGGTCGAAATCATGGCTCTGACTCAGCATCGTGACCCAGACCGGACTGATTTCCATCAAATCATCGTATGGCACGAGGTTCAGACACGCACCAATTCTACACCGGCACCCCAGTTGTATGAAGTCGCGTTCTCCCGCGAGTTTACCGAGTCAATTCCATATGTCGGACTGTCGAGTTTGGGCAGTGTCATTGCCACTGGTGACATCGTCCGTACACCCACCGACTATTTCCAGGTTGAGGTTGTAGTGGGTGGAGCAGCGGTTGGCGACTTTGATCCCAGGGAGTATGCCTTCCTGATGGAGAACCAGTGGACGGTGCCGCTGCCCCAGGTGCGGGAGGAAGCCGATGGCGGAGCACCGGACGAACTGATCGTCTACTACTGCGATATGTTTGACTTCCACGCAGGCAACCAACAGCGCGTTGCCAGAGCCGATGTCTCGGATTACGTCCGCATCACGCTCACTCCTGCAATCACCGAGGCATTTCACGCCCAGACCGATGACTGGGGGATGGGTCCCTGGAGTGCCAATTGGAGTGGGGGGCGCGGTGATGATAGAGGAGATCGGTTGAGCATTGCCCTCATCTACGGCGGCCCTGCTGTGAGAGAGTGGTACCACGGCACAGGACAAGACGATTCCAAGATTACGATGTGGTCCGCCGGTGGGGGGTGGGGAACAAACTACGACACTGTTCTCGACGGGCACATGAGCACATTTCATCACGAGCTATTTCACAACTTGCAGAGCAATCTCAACCTGCTGATCGGGGGTGGTGGACAGGACTGGCCTTGGCCCTTCTTCTCCGAGGGGACTGCCGGGTTGGCAACCGCAGTGGGGCAACCCGGCTTGCAGTTCACAACAACTGTGCCCCTGCGCCAATATGTGGCTCGTGCCAACGGTTTTCTAGGCAATGATTTGAACCAGAGCTATGCTGATGTCGAACCTGCTGTAGGTGCTGCAATCTACTGGCGCTTCCTGTACGAGCAGTGTGGCGGGATAGACGCCAATGGCGTTGAGCATCCCGATATCGGAATGCAGGTGATCAGCCGAGCACTCACCGTGCACTATTCTATCATTCCCAGTCCGGATGAGATCGTCGAGAGAATGCCTGGCGTCATGGATCGAGCCCTTGAAGATATTCCCTCGTGCCCATTCGACACGCACGAGGAGAGCCTGATCTCATTTGCCCGCGCCATCTACGCGCTGAGCCTGGAGAATGGCAGGTGCATCACGGGCACAAACCAACCTGCCGGATGTATGTTCTACGATCCCAATACGCTGTATCAGAATCCTCCAGCCTCAACCATTTTTCTTTCCTTCAACCAGCATCAGTGGGCGAGCCCCGATACGATGGCGGTACACACGGGTACGATCACGAGCAGTTTCGGCATGGATTTCGTCAACATCCCACTCACCTCCAACTCACCAGGTGGTGATCCTGTGACTATCGAGTTCTACAGCGCAGGAACCGCTGCAGAATTCAGGGTGGATGCGTGGAGATTGTACCGGGATCGCTCCACCTCCGCGCTATACCATGCCGTGGCCGATCCAGAACCCATCACCCGGGTGAACGATGAGGGGCACCTGGTCTACTCCATGGTGATCAGTACCTCCGTGTCCAACAAGCTGGCCCTGATCATCACGCGGGTGGATGCTGACGAGGCGCTTGACCCGCTTGGCGCCTATACCATCACGGTGAAACCCACGCCGCCAGATTTGACGCCCCCAACCATCCGTCTCGAGCGGGAGTGGGAAAACCTCGGCCTGTGCCAGGGCGCGGCCGTCAACCTGTACGCCGTCGTCTACGACGAGGGAAGCGGATTGGCGGACATCTCGGTGTCTCTCTCTCCGGCGGCGCAGGTGCCGGAGATCGACAATCCGTTCGGCCAATACCGCTTCCTCGTCGCCACCGCCCGGCCGGGGCAGACGGTGCAGTACCGGATCACGGCGACGGACCAGGCTGGCCATTTCAAGTACGTATACGGCACGCTCAGCTCGCCCAGGCCGCCCGGGTGCGACCACCCCGACGACAACTACTCCAGCGCCTCGGCGCAGTCTGCGCCGGTGGCGCTGCCTCCGGGCGCGCGCCAGGAGCCGGCTGTGGCCCTGTTGGCCAGCAGCGGCTACGCCTTCGAGATGGAGAGCCTCCTGGCCCTCGCCGGGGAGGGGGTCGACTGGGTCGAGATCGACTTCGACCCCATCGCCATCGCCGAACGGTACCCGGTGCTCGTCATCCCCTCCGGGGGTCTGTACGGGCTGGAGAACTCGACCACCTTCCGCGTCCGATTGGAGGAATATGCCCGCCAGGGCGGCACGATCATCGCCTTCGCCCAGCAGCACGGGTACGAGTACGCCGCGCTGCCTGGTGGTGAGGTCGGCGGCTACGGCTGGAGCGAGGACATCTCCTGTCTGCGCTCCGCGCTGGCGATAGAGAGCTGGCATCCCCTGCTCTCTGGCTTCGACCGCGCCACGCTCTCGGCCCACGTGGACGGCTACTTCGTCTCCTGGCCCGAGGGGGCGCAGAGGCTCCTCTTCCGGAGCGCCAACGGCTGGCCCGCCGCCATCCTGTACCCCTACGGCGAGGGCTGGGTCTTTGCTGCCACCCTCTACGACGACTGGGGCGCCGGCAACGGGCAGCAGGGCGCCGATGCCCTGACGCTGGTGCGCGATCTGCTCGCCTGGGCCATCCCCAATGACGGCGTCCTCTCCCCGGCGAGTGCGGGGGTGCCTGAGCAGGACCAATACGATGCGCCCGGCGAGACGGTCGCGCTGGATATCCCCATCACCAACACCTCTCCCTTCACCGTCACCGCCGTCTCGCTGCGCTTCGTGGACCCGGCGCGCCAGGTGGCCTTCACGCGCACCGTGTCCATCACCCCCTCGACCCCGTTCGGGGCAGGCATACCGGCTGGCGGGTCTGCCATCGTGCCTGTCACCGCGACTGCCGCCGCGCCCCTTGGCATCTGGCGCGTGGACGCCCAACTGCTGATCAACGGCGCATACCCGGTGAGCGATCTGCGGCAGGTGGCTCGCTTCGCCGTCGCCCAGCCGCCGGCCGCCGTGGGCCCTGACCGGTCGCTCTACCTCGGCATCACCGCACCGGACGACACCTTCGCCAAGGGCTCGCTCATCCCCTACACCTTCCGTATCTACAACTTCAGCAGCGAACCCCTGATCGCCACGGTGCACTACGGCTTCGATCACGATTTCGACATCCACCACCGCTTCCGCCTGCTGGCCGAGGACGTGGTGGTGCCCGCCGCCGACGGCGACACGCCCGGCGAGGCGATCGTGACGTACGACCTCACGCAGCCGCCCAACCCGTGGGGAGGCACGCTGCGCGGGCGCGTCAGGGCCGGCGGGAATGAAGCCTTCGCGGCCTATCGCGTCCGCCGGGTGGGTGTGTCGGCCCGCCTGCAGGCCTCGCTCGAACCGTTCGAGGTGCAGCGCTCCGAGCCCGTCACGCTGACGGTGAGCCTGCGCAAGCAGTACAGCGGCGTCCTGACGACCACGCTGCACGTCAGCGTCATGGACGCCGGCCGCACCATCTTCCACACGGGCGTGTTGACCGTGCCGCTGGTCTCCGATGCCCTGATGACCGTGCACACCGCGTTCACCGTGCCGGCCTCCGCCGCCAGCGGCATAGGGCTGGTGCGCATAGACGCCCGCACGCCCGACGGCCGCGTCGTCGGAGGGGCCTACGCCCGCTACAGCGTGCCTGCCAGTCCGCTCGTCTTCGTCACCGCGCTGCCGGGCTCCCTGGAGCCGGGCACGTCCCAGCTGGCTATCGTCACCGTGTCGAACCCAAGCTCCGCCGTCCCGGTTACCAACGGGACCCTCTCGGCGGCGTTCACCAGCCCGCAGGGGGTCACCACGACGCTGGGGAGCAGGACGTTCGCCCTGGACCCGGGAGGCGCCGTCGCGCTCAGTTTCGCCTTCACGGCTGCCGAGCCCGGCGACTATCTCTTCACCTTCACGGCTTCCGACGAGTACAGCTCGCGCACCTGGCAGCGGCTGGCGGCCAGGCGTGTGCTGTCCTCCGCCCAGTTCGATCGCCCCTTCTACCGCGCCGGCGACTCACTCGGCCTGTCCGTTTCGCTGGTCGACGGCGGCGATTTCCAGGAGGGGGTGGAGGTTTCCGTCGAGATACCCGCCGCCGGCTACTCCGCTGTCCGGTCCGCTTCGCTTTCGCCCGGCCAGGGAATGACGCTCACCTACGCGGCGGCCGTGCCGCAGTCCATCTCGGCCGGCAGCCACCCCGTCACCGTCACGCTGGTCCAGGCCGGCGCCACTTTGCAGCAAGTGCTCGAGTTCAGCGTGCCGCCCGCGGACCTGCGCGCCGTGCCGGTGCAGCAGGAGGTCGGCGCGGGCGAGACCGCCGCGCTGGCCGTCGACAATGTGGGCGGCGTGGCGACGTCGGCTGCCTACGAGCTGGCGCTGAACGACGCGCGGGGCCGGTCGATCCTCTCGATCGCCGGGACGCTGGACGAGGTTGCGCCGGCGGCAGAGGAGCAGGTGGTGTACGCCGTGCCGGAGGGCGCGGTCTCGGGGGTGCATTACCTGGTGGTCAAACTCACCGACGGCCAGACCGGCGAGGTGGAGCGCTATGCCTGGCCGCTGCAGGCGGCCGGCTTGAGCGCGCAGATCGACGCGCGGGCAGAACAGGAGGTCGCCGTCGCCGGCGAACCGGTCACCGTTTCCGTCGCGCTGACCAACACGGGGGCTGCGATCGCGGACGGCGAGCTGCATCTTCGTGTCCTGCAGCGGCAAGGGGAGACGCAGTGGACTCGCTTCACCACTGCCGACGGGTTGATAAACAACAACACCCAGTGCGTCGTCGTCGACGAATCCGGATACGTGTGGTTTGGCGCTGGGACCTATAGTACGCCGGGAGGGGTGAGTGTGTTGGACCACGGCGGCACCCCCTTCGACAGATCGGATGACGTGTGGCAGACCTTCACCACCGCCGATGGGTTGGGGCATGCCGATGTGCGCAGTATCGTGATCGATGCCGCGGGATACAAGTG
This sequence comes from Anaerolineae bacterium, assembly GCA_016927095.1. The sequence goes on from JAFGNI010000527.1 coordinate 6,859, forward strand.
GATCACGACCTGGGGAGGGGGCGTGAGCGTGCTCGACGACAACGGCACCCCCTTCGACAAGTCGGATGATGTGTGGCAGACCTTCACGACCGCCAACAGCGGGCTGGCGTACAACTATGTCTTCGGTGTTGCCATCGACGCGATGGGCTACAAGTGGTTCGGGACCTACTATTACTATGGGGTAAGCATGCTCGACGACGGCGGCACCCCCTTCGACAGATCCGATGACGTGTGGCGGACCTTTAACACCGCCGATGGGCTGGCGAGCAACAATGTTTTTGACATCGTCGTCGACGCCGAGGGGCGCAAGTGGTTCGGCACCGATGCCGGCCTGAACGTGCTCGACGATGGCGGCACCCCCTTGAACAAGGCGGACGACACCTGGCAGACCTACGTCATCAGCAGCGACCCGGTGCGCGATGGCGTCATCGAGATCGCCATCGACGCAGGAGGGCTCCTGTGGCTGGGCATCCACAATGACGGCGTGATGGTGCTCGACGATGGCGGCACCCCCTTCGACCTGTCGGACGACCTCCGGCAGACCTTCACCGTCACCGACGGTTTGAACGCCAGCTATATCTACAACGTGACGATCGATCCGGCAGAGCTCAAGTGGTTTGGGACGGGCTCCAATGGCGTGAGAGTGCTCGACGACGGAGGCACCCCCTTCGACAAATCGGACGACTCCTGGCTGGGCTTCAGCCTCAATGCTGACCCGCGATATGACAGCGCCCGTGATATCGCGATCGACCCGATGGGGTTGAAGTGGTTTGCCGCCTTCAACGGCGTGCACGTGTTCGGCGAGAGCACCCGCGTGCTGTGGGCGCAGACGATGCCGGTCGATCTGCCTGCGGGCCAGGCCGCGACCGTGCTTGCCGCACCTGGTGCGCTGAGCGTGACCGGCAAGCTGATCCTGGAGGCGACGCTGGCCTCGCCCACGGGGCAGACCATCGCCTTCGACGCCGCGCCGTTCTACATCTTCCCCGAGACCGCGGCCCCGGTGTCGGGCGCGGCCGCCTTCCCGCGCCTGGCCTGGCGCGGCACGCAGTTCCTTGCCTCCGCTGCCCGCGGCCGCTACAGCGCCGCCCTTGCGGCGTCGTCCGGCGGTTCGCTGCTCGTCCTGACGCTGGACGCCGATCCGCTCCTCTGCCGCCCCGGGGAGGCCATCCTCCTCAGCGGCGAGGTGCGCAACGGCGGCAGCTCGAGCCTCACCGACCAGGTGCTCACGATCCGCCAGAGCGGCGTCGTCGTCTACACCTCCGCTCCCTTCCGCCTGCAGCCCGGCGAGAGCTATCCCTTCGCGCTCGGGACCACGGCGCCAGCCGCCGCCGGCGGCCTCGTGTTCGACGCCATCGTGGGGGAGACGCGGGTCCGCGAGGTCGTGCAGGTCGCCGAACCGGCCGTGGCGATGGAGGCGCAGGCGCCTGTGCTGGCCGGCAGCCAGCCCTTCTCTCTCACCATCAGCCTCGACAACACCGGTCTGCTGGACGTCCTGGCCGACGTGACGGTCGAAGCCTCGGACGGGCGGATCGGGGTCCGCACCTCGCAGCTGGCGCTCCCCGCCGGGGAGATGCGCCTCCTGCAGCACACCTATCAGGTCGTCCAGGACACCACCTTCACCGTCACCCTCTCCGGCGACGTCGACCGGACGGTCGTCGTCCCGGTGTCCTTCGGCGAGGCGGCCACGGCGGTCTTCTCGCCCGAGCCCATCTATCCCGAGGGACCCATCGCCATCCCCTACACGCTCGCCAACACCGGCCAACTTCCCGTCCAGTTCGTCGCCGATGTCGCCGTCTCCGGTTCGGGGGTTGTGGTCTGGGAATCGAGTTTCGACACCTACCTGCCGGTGGACGGCGCCGCCTCGGGCGACCTGATCCTGGACCTGCCGCCCGGCGACTATACCCTGGCCTACGCCACGTCGTTCGTGGCAGGCGAGGTCCCGTTCCGGGTCCTGCCCCTGGTGGCGGTCGAGCTCTCCGCCGAGGCCGGGCCGGCCGCGGATGGGCTCGTCACCGTCGCCGCCACCGTGACCAACGCCGGCATCCAACCCTTCGACGGCGACCTGCGCCTGGAGACGCCCTTCTTCGTCACGGTGCAGCCCATCTCTGCCGGGCCTCGGGCCAGCGCGTCCGTCGACCTGGCCGTCGATCTGGCGGCCGCTGCGCCGGGCGCATACGACGCCGTCCTGTCTCTCCGCTCCAGTTCCGGCGCGGTGCTGCAGGCACGGGCGCTGTCCATCACCGTCGCCGGCGCCGATCTCCGCGTCGCCGGTGTACCGGCCGCGGTGCTGGCTGCGGGGCAGGCGCACACGATCACCTTTGGCCTGGAGAATCGGGGCGACCTGGCGGGCGAGGGGGTTCTGCGCTTCGCCCTGGGCGACCTGGCCGACGAGGAGCAGGCCTTCTGGCTGGAGGGCGGGGGCGAGACCGGCCTCGACTTCAGCTTCTACCTCCCGCTCGGGCTGGAGGCGCGCGATTACCCGGCGACCTACGTTCTCAGCACCACGGCCGGGGTCGAGCGCGGCAGCCTTCTCATCTCTGTCCGGGGCATCAGCGTCACCGTCGAGGCGGAGTGGGACCGCGCCTCCTATCTTCCCGGCGAGGCGGCTATCTTGCGCCTTACGGTTGCCAACCGGGAGGCATTCCCCACGCCGCTGCTGTACGCCCTGGCGGCCTACGGCGACCAGGTGATCACCCGGCCGCTGGCGCTGGCCGGCGGCGCGGCGAGCGTGCTCGACTTCTCGTTCACCGCCAGCGCCGAGGCCGGCCCCATCGTCTTCTACGGCATCTACGAGGAGAGCGAGCAGCGCGGCGTCCACCTCAACACGACCTACCTCACCCTGCGCAACCCCGACGTGACCCTCGTGCCGGACCGCCGCGTCTACCGTCCCGGCGACACGGTACAGGTCGCGATCGTCGCCGAGGGGGCGGGCGAGCTCGACGTCACTGCGCCCGGCTTCACCTCCACCATCCAGCTTCCGGCTCCCGGCTTCCAGTTCGCGCTGCCCGCCGGCCTGATGCGCGGCACCTACGCCATCGCGTACGCGCTGCACGGCGGCCCGCTGCACGAGGCCCTGTTCGACGTGGAGGCGCCCTGGGTGCGCATCACCGAGGCGCGCCTGCTCGGTTCGCCTTACCTGCCCGGCGACTTGGTGCAGGCCGAGCTCACCGTCGCCTCCACCGACCCCGTCGAGGTCGAGGTGCGGGCCTGGCTGCTGTATCCCGACGGGACCCAGGGCGAGGAGGTCGCGGACGCGATCTCGCTGCAGGGCGTGCTCAATAACCGCGTCCCGGTCGCGCTGCCGCTGGCCACCACGCAGGCCGGCCCGCACCGGCTGGTCTACCTGCTGGCCCCGGCGGGCGATCCCGAGGGGGTCTACGCCGCCGGCACGGAGGCCTTCGACGTGGGCACGTTCGCCGTCCTGGGTCTGCGCACCGACCGCGAGGCCTATGCTTTCGCAGCCGATCCGGTTGCGGGAGCCGTGACCGTCTACGCGACCGCCCCCGGCGAAGGGCAGCTGACGCTGCTGCTGGACGGCGTGCCGGTCGCCGGCTATCCGCTGTCGCTGAGCGAGGGGGTCCAGATCATCCCCGTGTCCGTGCCCGGTCCTCTCTCTCCCGCCTGGCACGATCTCACCGCGCGCGTGGAAGCGGGCGGCCTGAGCGGCGAGGCGCGTGCGTCCTTTGCGTACGGCGTCGATGGGCCGGACCTGGTGGTCGCGGGGCCGCCGCAGCTGCTCGGCACAGGGTTGGCGCGTCGGCTGGAGGCGTTCGTGCGCAATCGGGGCAGCGCCCCGGCCGCCCCGACCACTGTGTCCTTCTGGGATGGGGATCCCGGCTCGGGCGGCGTCTACCTCGGTTCGGTGGAGGTGCTCTCCCTGGACGCGGGCGCCGGCTGGGAGGTGGACCTGCCTTGGGAGATGACCGGACAGGGTGGGGTGCACATGATCACCGTCGTCGCCGACGTGGGTGACGAGGTGGCCGAGTTCTACGAGCAGAACAACGTGGGCCGGGGCCAGGTGGTCGTGCCCGCCTTCCTGTTGGAAGCGGACACCGGCAGCGCCCTCTACGATCGGGATGCCGTGGTCGACATCGCGCTCGACGTGACCAACCTGCTGCCGGGTGCGAGCCTGAACCTGGTCGTGACGACGACCATCGCCTACGAGTCTGGCGAGGTGGTCTACCAGGACGTGCGGCCGTTCTTCGTGCCGGCAGGCGCCCAGGCCTCGCTGCCCCTGAGCTGGACGGCGTCCGGCGCGTTGGGCGGCTACTATGGTGTGGACATCGCGGCGCAGGGGGCGGGCGGCGAGCAGGATGTGGCCCGCACCGGTTTCCGGGTGCGCGACTCGGCCAACTTCACCGCCTGGCCGCTCGCGGGAGCCGCGCCGCTGACGGTGACCTTCACTGACTTCTCCACACCGCGGGACGAGATATCCCGCTGGCAGTGGGACTTTGGCGACGGTAGCCCGATCGTGGTCGAGCCCAACCCGGTACACGTGTACGAGGGGCCCGGGACCTATACCGTCGTCCTGACCACCACCGTCGGCGCGCTGAGCTACGTGGAGGTCAAGCCGGGCTACATCGTGGTGACCTCGACCGTGCCTGTTCCCACCCCCACGCCTACGCCCACGCCTACGCCCACGCCTACCGACACGCCGACGCCGACTCCCACCGATACGCCAACGCCGACCCCCACCGACACGCCCACACCCACGCCGACCGACACGCCGACTCCCACCGATACGCCGACGCCGACCCCCACCGACACGCCCACACCCACGCCGACCAGCACGCCGACTCCCGCCCCGACCGCTACCCCCACGCCCACGGGTACGCCACCGTCTGATGATGACGCCCCCAACGCGATGGGAGAGGTGAGCGACACCAGCACCAAGGGCATCAAGATCGAACGGACCATCGCGCCTCTTGGGGACGAGGACTGGTTCCGCTTCGAGCTTGCCAGGGTGTCCGACGTCAACGTGCAGCTCACCAGCCTGCCGGCTGACTACGATCTGTATCTCTACGATGCGGAGGGAGAGCTGGTCGGTTCCTCGACACGCCGCGGGCAGCGCGAGGAGCGGATCATCCTCGACGATCTGCCGGCGGGGCCGTACTACGTGCGGGTGGTGGGATACGGGGGCGCCTTCGACGAGCGCAACTCCTATCTGCTCAGGTTCAAGGTGGTCGTGCCTGGAGGGGTGGAGTGGGAATGAGGGTGGAGGAGAGCAGCAGGTGTGACGGGACGGCTCTGAGGCAGGGAAGAGATGAAGAGGATCGATCTCAGCGGTGATCACATTCCCATCTGGTGTGATCAGTGTGACCAGCAGGGTTTCATCTTCGTCAAAGATGTGACGCAGCCGGTCTTTGTAGTCTGTGCGAAGTGCGGCTCGGAGACCTCGGAGGTCTGGTGCCCCCGGTGCGCGATCGGAGGGGAGTACGTTGCCGACCTCAAGAGTCGTTCCCTGTCCTGGAAGTGCCCGGGCTGTGGCACTGAATACCCGCTTCCGCAATCGTTCTACGAGCGCCCCGTGCCTCTCCAGCTAACCGATGACCTGCCAGGTGGTGTTCGAGCTCGTCTTGGTGTTCGTCGGGTGCCTTCCGAGCGGGAATTCATTGCGGTAGTGTCGATGCCGGTGACGATCTTGGCTCTTGCAGTTGCGCTCTGGGCGGCCCTTATGGCCGTGACCGAAGTGTGGCCTGGGCCGGATCTGGAAACACGGGGGATGGTGATCGGTCACGGCTGCGCTGACAGGACGCGCCAGCCCGGAGAGGAGTGTCACTCGACCTATTCGATCATTCATTTCGTTGATAGCAATGGGCAGACACATCAAATTCACCGTCCTGGTGAACTATCCGGCCTGGTCTTGGTGCGCTATCGTTACATAAACCTGCCGCTTATCGGCAATGTGGGAATCACGACTGAAGGCTCGGAACCGCGCTGGTTGGGAGGAATGATATTCGGTGTCTTCGCGCTGTCCATGGTCGCAATCGCTGTGTTGGGCGTGATGTGCTGCCGCGGGAAACTGCCATTGCGCGGCCGCCGAATGCGTCGATAGGGTGGGCTTTCTGGCCAGCGCAGGTGGCAGATCGCTGTGAGCCCCCTGTGCTGGCTACTTGAGTCATCCGCCAGAATTGGACTGACTGTCTTGGCCGAATACCCCATCCGATCTGGGGTTGGCTGTGACAGGGGTGGAGCCGCGCGTTGCCGGCTGCGGAGGGAGTGGGAACAGGATTCGAACCTGTGACCCGGGGGTCATGAGGGGCGCGTTTCACGCGCCTTGGCAGTCTTGGCGCAGCCAAGACTGCTTCCAAAAGACACCCCCGCAGAACGAAAAAGGCGCCCTTTCGGACGCCTTTAGGTAGCGGGGACAGGATTCGAACCTGTGACCTCCGGGTTATGAGTTCCAGTCCTGTTCCGTGCACTTTGCCTCGCCGGGCCGA
>JAFGNI010000528.1 GCA_016927095.1 Anaerolineae bacterium
CTCATCACCTTGACCAGGTTGCCGTCGACGACGTTCGTCATACCCAGATCCACCACGGACCCATGCGGATCCCCGACGATGTCAGAGGAGACCAGCGGCTCATCCGATACAGCCATCACGTCCTTGTAACGATCGGTGGCTGCCTCTTCGCGGAAGACCTGGTTCACTTCCTCAACAGTCGTATCCCGCTCCAGCAGGAAGACGATATCCGCGATCGAACCCACCGGGATGGGGGCGCGCACCGCGACACCGTCGAACTTGCCGGCGAGCTCAGGGACAACTTTGGTGGTCGCGATGGCCGCGCCGGTGCTGGTGGGCACGAAGTTGGCAGCGGCAGCCCGCCCACGGCGGAAGTCGCTCTTGCTGGGCGCGTCCACAACAGCCTGCGTGCTGGTGTAGGCGTGGATGGTTGTCATGATCGCCTTGATCACACCGAAACGACGGTGCATCACCTCGACGACCGGGGCGATGCAGTTGGTCGTGCAGCTGGCGCAAGAGAAGATCTGCGTCATACCGTCTTCTGTGTTCACCCCGTGAACCACCGTCGGCGTCTCGGAGCTCTTGCCGGGAGCTGATATGACCACCGTCTTCGCCCCGGCCTCGATGTGCTTAGCAGCAGCTTCCTGTGTGCGGAAGAAACCCGTGCTCTCGATCACAATGTCGGCCCCGACCTCATCCCACGGGATGTTGACGGGATCGCGCTCGCTGAAGTAGGGGTAGGCTTGGCCATCGATGACCAACTTCCCATCCTCAACCTCGACCGACTTGTCATAGCGTCCATAGGCCGTGTCGTACTTGATCAGGTAGGCGATGTTCTCTAGCGGAGCGATGTCGTTCGCGCCGACAAACTCGAGCCCAGGTGTCTCGAGGATGACCTTCATCGCGGCGCGACCGATCCTGCCCAGCCCGTTGATACCAACCTTAGCCATGTGTGCCTCCTTTGTAGAATAGTGTGACTTGTACTGACGCCGTTTCCAGCCGGATGCTGGAAGCGGTGCTACACAAACTAGTGAACCAGGAACTTCACACAGACGGGCATTGAGACCTCGACCTGCTGCCCCGTAGCCATCAGAGTGCCTGACTCGGGGTCAACCCTGAAGACGACCACATTGTCGCTGTCCTGGTTAGCAGCCAACAGATAGGTGCCCGTAGGATCCAGCGCGAAATTGCGAGGCGTAGCGCCCTGTGTTGAGACCGCGTCAACGTACGAGAGCTTACCACTCTCGGAGTCGACTGCGTAGACGACGATGCTGTCGTGCCCACGATTCGAGCCATAGAGAAAATGGCCTGTCGGGTGCACGTGAACATCGGCGGTCGTATTGCGGCCCTCGAAGTCGGCCGGGAGTGTGGGCACCGTCTGCAGCGTCTGCAAGGCGCCGCTCTCCGGATCGTAGCCAAAGGCCGTGATCGTATTGCCCATCTCGTTGATCAGATAGGCGAAGCGCCCGCTGGGATGGAAGGCGAAGTGCCGCGGCCCGCTACCACCGGCAACCTCCGCAAAGGGCGGATCGTTGGGCAGCAGCTTGCCCGGCTCGGACGCCACATCGTAGATCATCACCTTGTCCAGACCAAGGTCAGCCACATAGGCCCGCGCGTTGCCAGGATCCAGGTTGATCGAGTGCGCGTGGGGGCCCTGCTGCCTTCGCGGGTCCGGGCCGGAACCAACGTGCTGGACGCTATCACTCGCCGGGGCCAGAGTGCCATCCGTATTGATCGGAAAGACCGCAGCCGTGCCGCTGGTATAGTTCGCCACATAGACGAACTGCCCTGCCCGTCCCACACTGACGTGGGCGGGGGCCCGGCCCAGGGAAGGCTGTTGGTTCAGAAAGGTGAGCATACCCGTCTCGGGGTCGATCGCAAAAGCACTCACGGCGCCGGTGGGCTCGCCGCCGAACTCCCCCACTTCGTTGACGGCATAGAGCGTGCCCTTGTCGGGCCGGATGGCCAAAAAGGATGGGTTGTCCGCTGCGGCAACACCGGCGGGGTCAAGTTTGCCGGTGACCGGATCGAACCGGTAGACATAGATGCCCTCGCTGCCTTTGAAGGTGTAGGTACCAACGTATACAAAGACGGCGGGGGCGTTCATTGGTGTGGTGCTTGGTCTGTTTGTCATTGTGCTGGCTCCTGGTTCTGGTCGGTTTGGGCCCTGTGCCGGTCGACAGCCGGCAACTACGAACAGGACAACGGTCGTGATCCAGACCCAGTGTACCGCAAGAGTGGCGAAGTGGCAAAAACGAGAACGGCGTCGTAGATATTGAGGCGTCACGTTGGTCCTGTAGGCCATATGCTTCTAGTATAAGGCAGGAGCCGGCTTCGACAAGCTAGGCCGGTTCATTGGGCAGGGCTGTCGTAGTTGGCTTTCGGTTCTCTTCCGCTACAATGGGCCGGTAAGGCAAGGGAACGGGACACTATAGCGCTATGAGTTGTGACAACACCAGCAAGCAACAGAAACACCTGGCAAAGCGCAAGTCGCTGGGTCGGAAGGCCCTCATTGTCATTGGGACACTTTCGGTGATTCTGGGCACAGCCGGGATCTTCATCCCGCTGCTTCCGACCACGCCGTTCCTGCTCCTGGCTGGTGCCTGCTTCACCCGGAGCTCCGATCGCCTCTACCAATGGCTACTACACCACCGCTGGTTTGGCACTTACATTCGCAACTACCGCGAGCACCACGCCATCCCCCTCGCCACCAAGGTCCTCGCCCTCATTCTGTTGTGGAGCACGCTAACGTACGCGGCCCTCGCCGTCGTAGCATCCTGGCTTCTACGAGGACTGCTGCTGGTGATTGCCCTTGGCGTGACGATCCACTTGCTCAAGCTCAAGACGCTGAGAGCGACACCAGGCGAGCACCAGGCTCTGGGCGAGCCCGGCGGGGAGGGGCTGTCGCCCCTAGCCCGTGACGAGTGCGAGCCCGCCTGAGCTAAGGAGCACCTATGAGGAGTACCTCACCCAATCGCCAATGCTCACACCCGGTTGGTGCTTTCCGACCGGGGCACGTTGCGCTACAATCGCGTTGGGTGGACACGTGCGCGTGCCGGATTCGCTTCTGCCTCGCGGAAGACGGGCTAAGCGGACCGGTTTGGCATTGGCCAGTAGAACTCGAAGAGCTAGAGACATCGCAGACAGGTAGATGACGACAGCAGCCCACCACCGCGAAGACCCGGTCTGCTCAGTACCCCAGGGCAGTGATGTAGCCAGTCAGAAGCAGCACGACGTTGGCTACCTGGCCTGGCTAGGACAGGGCCTGCGGCCGATTTTGAGCTTCCTCGTCAGACCTGCCGTGGCCTTTCGGAACTACCCGTCGAGCTCACTACAGCCTGACATGATAGCGGGCTTGACGGTGGCTGTTGTGACACTCCCGCAAGCGATGGCGTACGCCTTCGTAGCGGAGCTCCCCCCTGAAATCGGGCTGTACGCCGCCATCATTGGCTCCATCGCGGCTGCGCTGTGGGGTTCCTCATCTCATATCCAAACGGGTCCGACAAACACCACGTCCTTGCTGGTCCTGTCTGCACTGCTCGCCGTAGCTTCGCCTGGCACGCCAGAGTTTCTGGCTGCCGCGGCCCTGATGGCGCTCCTGGTGGGAGTGATTCAGGTGGCGATGGCTGTCGCCCGGCTGGGCGTCATGGTCAACTTCATCTCCGATGCTGTGATTGTCGGTTTCACCGCCGGCGCAGGCATTCTCATCGGCGTTAATCAGATCCGCAACCTACTACGCCTGCCCATACCATCGATGCCCAGCATCTGGCAGACCATACCCGCAATCGCCGCCGGCCTGCCAGCAACGCATATCGCCAGTCTTGCTATCGGCGTGGGCACCATTGTCTCCCTGATTCTGATCCCACGGATCAACAAACTACTACCGGCTCCTCTTCTAGCGATCATCGGTGGCGCCATCGTCGTCGCCATCTTGGGCCTTGATGCGAAGGGCGTTCGGGTCGTAGGTGAGTTACCACGCAGCTTGCCGCCGCTGACCGATTTCGCCACGCTAACACCTGACCTCATCCGGAGCCTTCTTACCACATCCTTTGCGCTGTCCGTGCTGGCGCTGGTTCAGACTATGTCGATTGCTCGCAGTCTGTCCGCTCAAACGGGTCAACGCCTGGACAGTAACCAGGAGTTCTTCGGACAGGGACTGGCGAACATCGCCAGTGGGCTTTTCTCCGGCTACACGGTCGCAGCCTCCTTTACCGTGAGCGCCGTCAAACATAGGTCCGGAGCGAGGACAAACATCGCCAGTGTCTTTGCCGGCGCTTTCCTGCTGCTCGCCCTGGTCATCTTCGCCCCCTGGGCGGCCTACGTGCCGCTACCGGCTCTAGCAGGCGTGCTCACGATGGTAGCCTATGGGCTGGTCGACCGGGAGGAGATCAAGCGCATCTGGCGCAGCAACCACGGTGACCGTACGATTATGCTGGTGACCGGTATCGCCACCCTCGCTCTGTCGCTCGAATACGCTGTGATGCTCGGCGTCGGCCTCTCCGTGCTCTACTACCTGCTTCGTACCAGTAAGCCGCGGGTGCGGGTGGTCCTACCCAGTGACGACTTCCGCTACTTCACCCCGCGTCCTGGGCAGCCCTCGTGCACGCAGCTTGGCGTTGTCGAGATCTTGGGCGATCTTTACTTCGGTGCGGTCAACCACATAGAAGAGAAGATCCTGGAGAATCTCGAAGAGAACCCAGCCCAGAGATACCTGCTGCTTCGTATGTATCCCGTGGAGAACTGCGACATCAGCGGCATCCACGTGCTCGAGAGCATCGTTCGCAGCTATCGCGATCGGGGCGGTGACGTCTACTTCGTCCACGTCCAAGAACGCGTGCGTCAACTGATGGAGACCACCGGCTTCTACGACTACGTCGGCGCCGGACACTTCCTGGATCCCGACGATGCGATACCCCACCTCTTCCATAGAGTCCTGGATCCAGCCATCTGTGTTTACGAATGCCCGGTGAAGGTCTTCCGCTACTGTCAGGACCTCCCAAAGCGGTTGGATTTGGTCTGTCCGATCCCGCGGATCTCTGTATCCCTGGAGGACGTTCCCACCGTGAGCCCCCGGGCCTTGTGGAAGGCCCTTCGAGGCCGCGAGCCGCCCCGGGTCCTCGATGTACGAGAACCGCGGGAGTTCAGACTGGCGCATATCCCCGAGGCAGAGCACCTTCCCTTTCGCTCCCTCATTGAGAACCCGAACCAGGTGCCGCTGGATGGCCCGCTGGTCCTTGTCTGTCAAGGTGGGCGGCGGAGCACCCGGGCTGCAGCGTTTCTCATGGGCCAGGGATATCCGGATGTGCGCATCCTTGAGGGCGGAATGAACACGTGGCGCAACCTCCAACTTCTCACCGCGATCGACATCCAACGGTGAAGCCAATGCCGGCATGCGACGCGGGCTCACCCCATCCGGCAGGGAGGCTACCCAGCCAGGAGATGCCATGAACTACAGCTCAGACCATAATCTCGGCCTGGACCTAGCACGGGCGACCGAAGCCGCAGCCCTAGCTGCCGGTCGCTGGATGGGTGTTGGCGAGACCGACGCCAGTGACAAAGCCGCAACGCTGGCGATGCAGGAAGCACTCAACCAAATCGACTTCGACGGGCGCATACTCTTCAGCGAGATCGACAAGCTGGGTGCTGACGATCCGCTACATCCTGGGCAACCCCTGGGTTCGGGGCGCGGACCGCAGATGGACCTGGTCGTTGATCCCATTGAGGGCCGCGCGCTGCTGAGCCGCGGTCATCCCGACGCTATCGCCGTCGCGGCTGCCGCGCCCCGTGGTGCTTTCTGGAGTGTGCCGCACGCGGTCTATATGGAGAAACTGGTGGTCGGCCCCGAGGTGGCGCCGGTGCTGGTGCCGGAGTGCCTGGATGCCCCGGCAGCTTGGACACTCGCGCTGGTTGCCCGGGCTCAGGATAAGGCCATCAGCGACTTGGTCGTCTTCATGCTCAACCGGCCGCGCCACCAGGACCTGATCCGTGAGATTCGCGATGCCGGGGCGCGCGTGATGCTACGGTCAGAGGGCGACCTGATCGGTTCTCTAAAGGCGCTCCTTCCCGGTGGCGGCGTGGACCTGATGATGGGCATCGGCAACTACCCCGAGGGCTTGATGGCCGCATGCGCAGCCAGGGCCGGCAACGGAGCGATGTTGGGCCGCTTGGCACCTCAGACCGAGGCTGAGCGCGAGGCCGTCCTCAGTAGCGGCGGCGACCTGCGCCGGATTTACACCGTTCAGGAACTGGTGCAAGGCAGCCAGACCTTCTTCACGGCTACAGGTATCACCGACGGCGCGCTGCTTAAGGGCGTCCAGTATCACGGCGCGCGCGCCACGAGCAACTCCCTCATCATGCGAGGCGAAACGCACACACGGCGGATGATCGAAGCGGAGCACCTGCTGATAGCCGAGGGTATTGCATCCTAGTCGTGCACGATACGCACCTACTGTGCGAGGCGACGTGAGGATATCTAAGGAGTCGAGATGAGTGAAGGACGAAGGGTGCCCGGAGCGTTTCACGTGATGACGAAGCCCCGGGGCCCTATCTGTAACCTAGATTGTGCTTACTGTTACTACCTTCCCAAGGAGAAGATGTACCCCGGCAGCGACTTCCGCATGCCGGATGAAGTCCTCGAGAGCTTCACGAAGCAGTACATCGCATCGCAGCAAGTCCCGGAGGTCACCTTTGGGTGGCAAGGGGGCGAGCCGCTCCTGATGGGCATCGAGTTCTTTGAGCGGGCTGTGGCCTATCAGGAGAAGTACCAGAAACCCGGCACGCGGATCATCAACACGCTCCAGACCAACGGCACGCTCATTGACGACGCCTGGGGCGAGTTCTTCCACAAGCACAACTTCCTCATCGGGCTCAGCCTGGACGGCCCCCAACCGATGCACGATGCCTATCGCGTCGACAAGGCAGGGAAACCGACGTGGGAGAAGGTGATGCGGGGCCTGCACGTCATGCAGGCGCACGAGGTAGAGCACAATATCCTCTGCACCGTGCACGCAGCCAACGCCGACCACCCCGTCGAGGTCTACCGCTTCTTCCGAGATGATGCCGAGATCGAGTTCATCCAGTTCATCCCGATCGTACGGCGGGACAACGAGACCGGTCACCAAGAGGGACTGGACGTCCGGGACCATTCTGTGACGGCCCGACAGTATGGCGACTTCCTCATTGGCGTCTTTGACGAATGGGTACGCCACGATGTGGGCCGCGTCTTCGTGCAGATCTTCGACGTGGCCCTGGCAGCCTGGATGGGGCAGCGGCCCGGCCTGTGCGTCTTTGAACCGACCTGTGGGCTGGGGTTGGCCATGGAGCACAACGGCGATCTCTATGCCTGCGACCACTACGTCGAGCCCAAATACCTGCTGGGCAACATCATGGAGACACCCTTGATCGACCTCGTGGCCTCTGAGCAACAGCGGGCCTTTGGCCGCGCGAAGCTGGAGACGCTGCCGCCGCAGTGTCTCGACTGCGAAGTGCGATTCATCTGCAACGGCGGCTGTCCCAAAAACCGCATCTTGGTGACAGGTGAGGGCGAGCCCAAGCTGAACTACCTGTGCAGCGGCTACAAGTCCTTCTTTATGCACATCGACCGGCCGATGCGCATGATGGTCGAGGAGCTGCGGCACCGCCAGCCGCCTGCCAACGTGATGCGCCGGATCAATGCCGAGGATCAGGCGCTGCAGGCCGCCTTCGCCTCGGCCAATCGCAACGACCCCTGCCCATGCGGCAGCGGCAAGAAGTTCAAGCACTGCCACGGGCGCAGGCTATAGGTCGCCCGCCCGGGGCACAAGTGCACCGGTGCGTCTGCGTAGGCCGAAGCCGAGACAGAGACAACCTGCGTCGTCTTCGGCCCGACGGCGTGTAGGAGTACCCGGGGCGAGCGCAAGAGCGCTCGCCCCGAGATAAGCCGATTGGTGATCGATCACGCCTCAAGCCAGCAGCAGATACGGCTCCTCGATCAGCTGCTTGATGTACTGCATGAAGCGCGCCGCCGGGGCGCCGTCCACGAGCCTGTGGTCGAAGGTCAAGCTCAGCCATAGCATCTGGCGCACGACGATCTCGCCGTCGACGACCGCCGGCGTGGCCTTGATGCGACCCACGCCCAAGATGGCGGTCTCGGGGAAGTTGATGATCGGCGTGAAGGCGTCCACCTCGTACATCCCCAAGTTGGTGATTGTGAAGGTGCTGCCGCTCAGCTCGTCCGGTAGCGACCGACCCGTCCGGGCACGTTCCACCAGGGCGCGCACGTCCTGCGCGATCTCGACCAGGCCCTTCTTGTCGGCATCAGAGACGTGGGGCACCAACAGCCCGCGCTCCGTGTCGATCGCCAAGCCGACATGCACACCATCGAGATGGCGGATGACGGTGCTGCCATCGCCCTTGTCGTAGAGCCGCGCGTTCACGTAGGGGAAGGCCCGGAGCGCCTTGGCAGACAGCATGATGAGCAGGTCATTGTAGCTGATATTGTAGCCCAGCTGGTCGGCGAGGCTCGCCTTTAGACGCTCGCGGAGTGCCACGAAGGCCGTCGCATCGACCTCCATCGTCAAGGTCACCGGCGCCGTAGCCTGATGGCTCTCGTGCATGCGTTCGGCGATGATGGCACGCACGCCGGAGACTGGAACTTCAGCCAGATACCCCTCGCCAGCCGGCGCCACAGGAGCTGCGGGTGCCACCGGTACAGGTGCCGTGGGAACAGGCGCGCTGACGGCAGGCACAGGAACAGCAACCTCTGCCGCGGCCGCTGCAGCCTCGACGTCGGCCTTGACGATGCGTCCCTGGGGGCCTGTGCCCTCAACGGACAGCAAGTCCACGCCTAGACTCTCAGCAAGACGTTGCGCGACCGGGGATACCTTCGGCTGCGCCTCAACAAAGGCAAGGACATCGCGCTCGATGATGCGCCCGTTGGGACCGGAGCCTGCGATCTCAGCGATATCGACGCTATGCTCTGCTGCCGTCTTGCGAGCGCGCGGTGACGCGAAGATACGGCCCTCGCGTGCAGGTGCGGATGGTTCCGCAGGCACAGGCGCCCCTGCAGACGCCGGCGTCTCGGCTGCACCCTCAGCTACGGCTTCCGAGGGAGCCGCAGCTGATGTAGCCCCCTCCTCTTCTAGAGGATCATCAGGGTTCCGCGTGATCAGGCCCACAACCGTTAGCACCGGCAACAGCTCGCCCGCAGGCGCCAGAATCTTGCGCAGATAGCCCCGGCGGGTCGACTCGACATCCAGCACCGCCTTGTCGGTCTCTACGGTGAAGAGCACCTCGCCGCGATCGACGGGGTCGCCTTCCTCCTTGAGCCACTCGACGATGCGGCTTTCCTCTACGGTCTGCCCCAGTTTCGGCAGGATGACTTCGTAAGCCATAGGTTCCCCCTCTACAGAATGCTGCGGATAGCGTCAACGATGCGGTCCACGCCGGGGATATCGGCATCCTCCAGCGTTTCGCTCATCGGCACCGGCACGTCGGCTGCAGAGACGCGCACGACCGGGGCATCCAACCAGTCAAACAGCTCTTCCTGGATGCGCGCAGCGATCTCGCTGATGAAGGAGTTGGTCGGATAGGACTCGGTCACGCCGATCACCCGTCCGGTCTTCCGGACGGACTCGGCGATGGTCGCCATATCCAACGGCTTCAGCGTGCGCAGGTCGATCACCTCGACGCTGACCCCCTCGGCCGCCAGTCTCTCCGCCGCCTCCAAGCAGCGATGCACCATTCGGGAGTAGGTGATCACGGTGACGTCCGTGCCCTCACGCTTCACGTCGGCAACGCCGTAAGGAATGATATAGTCCTCGTCGGGGACGTTGCCCTTAACGCCGTAAAGCATCTTGTGTTCGATGAACATGACCGGGTTGTCGTCACGGATTGCGGCCTTCAGCAATCCCTTGGCGTCGTAGGGGGTGCTGGGCATTACGACGTAGATACCGGGGAAATGGGTCCAGAGCGACTCCAGCGACTGCGAGTGGTGCGCCGCGATGCTGCGCCCGGCCCCACCCTCGGTCCGCACGACCACGGGCACCGTGGTCTTGCCGCCGAACATGAAGCGGTTCTTCGCCCCTTGGTTCGCCAGCTGGTCCATCGCCAGCGGCGTGAAGTCCACGTACATGATCTCGACCATCGGGCGCATGCCCGCCATCGCAGCGCCGACCGCCACGCCGGCGATGCCGGCCTCGGAGATCGGGGTGTCCATCACCCGCTCCTCGCCAAACTCATCGAAGAGTCCCCGCGTCGCGCCGTAGGCACCGCCGTACAAGCCGATGTCCTCACCCATGAGAAAGACGCTATCATCGCGGAGCATCTCCTCGCGCATTGCCTCCTGCAGGGCCTCGCGGTACTCGATCTGGCGGGTGCCAGGTCCACCCTTGCGCACCAGCTCGCGCAGTTGCTTCTCCCGATCGATATCCGCCTGCGACCACTTGAAGGGCGCGTAGACGAAATTGTGCAGCTCTTCGGGATCCGGCATCGGCGAACCAAGCGCGAAGTCCGTGGCCACATCGATCGCCGCCTCCACTGTCTGCTCGACGGCGTCAATCTCGGCCTCCGTCGCTAAGCCCTGACTCACCAGCATCGCCGCGAAGTTGGGGATGGGGTCGCGTGCTTTCCACTCGGCCTCCTCTTCCTTGGTCCGGTACGCGCGGGGATCGGAACGGGAGTGTCCGTACCACCGGTAGGTCTTGGCCTCGAGTAGGTAGGGGCCCTTGCCGCTGCGGGCGTGGGCAACAGCCCGGCCCACTGCCTCGCGCACCGCGAGAAGATCCATGCCGTCGACGACCTCGTTCTCGATGCCGTAAGCACACCCACGATCGGCGATATCGAGCTTCGCCGCCGCGCTCTCGATGGGCACAGACATGCCGTAGAGGTTGTTCTCCACAATGTAGACGATGGGCAGGTTCCACAGGGCCGCCATGTTCAGGGATTCGTGGAAGTTGCCCGTATTCGCTGCGCCGTCCCCGAAGAAGCAGAGCACCACATTGCCGGTCTTCTTCTTCTTCTGAACCAGCGCGGCGCCGGTCGCCACCGGGATATTGCCGCCGACGATGCCTGTGGCGCCCAGATTGCCCTTCTGGACGTCAGCAATGTGCATCGAGCCGCCGCGACCAGCGGAGTAGCCCGTGACACGCCCACAGAGCTCCGCCAGCATCTTGTTGTAGTGATCCTGATGCTGCTCCTCGGTCTTGGCTGCGATCGCGCCGCGCGCGTAGCAGTGCCCGTGCCCGCGATGGGTGGAGGTGATGAGATCATCATCTTGCAGCACCGACATCGCGCCCACCGCCACGGCTTCCTCGCCGGCGTAGAGGTGCGAGGCACCCTTGATCTTGTTCTGCCCCAACAGGTCGTAGACCTGGTTCTCGAAGAACCGGATCGCCTGCATCTGCTTGAGGAGCTCGAGGGCCTCCTCTTTGCTCATATCCTTCAACATCTGCGCCTTATCCATTTTGGCTCCTTATCCTTAACCTAGCTCACATCACAACGATCGATAGCGTTCCAATACACGCTTGCCTAGATCCTCGTCCTCCCGGACCTGGCATACATCCCATAGGGTCTGCCCAACACCAGTGTCGCGTATGCGGCGTTGCAGCGCCACCGCGTGCTCATCCTCTGGGTTAGCGTAGGCGAGCGCCGCCGCGATGCCCCAGACCAACCCGTCTGGGGTCACACCGCATCGCTCCGCGAGCCGCGCAGCGCCGACAAGCCGGTCGCCCGACGCCAGCTTGCGCAACGGATCTCGCGCCAGGCGGCTGATCGGATCGCCCAACGCTCTGTTAGCGAAGCGCACCAGCAGGTAGTCGATATGCTCCTGGAAGGAGACGGGCTCGAAACCGAAGGTGGCGACCAGGGCACGAGCGGACTCCGCCAGGCCACGATCCAGCCGCGACCGCACCCACGCATCCTCCAGGGCCTCATAGCCGAACGCGTAACCTCTCAGGGCGCCGAGATAGCCCAAAATCGCGTGACCGGCGTTGTGGATGTAGAGCTTGCGCGCCGTATAGGCCTCGAAGGGGGTGACGGGCTTCATGCCTACGACCTCCGGAATGGCGCCCACAAAGGCGTCGCGGTCAACAGGCAGCACCTTGTACGGCTCCGCGACGATAAGCGACGGGTCGACGGCCCGTTGCTCCGGTGTGGGTACCGGGGACATACGGGCGATCACGGCGGGCACCAATCCGACGCGCGCTTTGAGCAAAGGCCGTTGTCCCTCTGGGAGAGCTTTGGCGAGGTAGCCACCCAGCTGCTCCGGTGCATCGTGGAGGTTCTCACAGATGATGATGTTAGCCGGCGCCGTATCCCCCGCCGTCCATCGCCGGACCAACCCCTTGGCGATGGGAGCCGCAATCGCCGGCAGGGCTCTTGCGCCAACCGCCGTTGCCATGATGGAAGTCTTCGCCACTTCCTGCGCCACGGCCTCAACGTCCCGTCCATCCACAGACCGGACCGGACCGATCGTCCGCTCCTCCACCCCCAAGACACTGGCCAAGCGCAGCGTGTAGACACCGCGATCCGCAAGCGCGCTCACCAGCTCCGCATCCACATCCACGAAGACGACTTCATAGCCGGACTCGGTGAAAAGCTGGCCCAGGAAGCCACGCCCCACGCTGCCGGCGCCGAAGACCACCGCGGTTGCGCGTCTGTCGCCCATGCCGGTTGGTTGAGTCATCAGCGACCCGCCTCGCGCGCCCATAGGCCGGCGTCCCATAGGTAAACCCAAGCCGTGTCGGAGAGTGTCATCGGATGGTGCTCCCAACCTTCCGCCACCCGCGCCACGGTCTCCTCCCAACCAAGGAGACCGGAGAGCGCATCGGCTGCCTCCACGTTGCAGGCACCCACCGCCACCGCCATCGTGACGGCCTGCATCACGGGCAGACCGCGCAAGAGCGCCGATAGGAAACCGGCGATCGTCGCATCACCGGCGCCTGTGGTCCCGACAAGGTTGGCCCTGAAGCATGGCGCCCAGAGCTCACGGTCCGCCCAGTCCGATAGATCGGCCGGCGCGGCCTTGCCCAAGGACGCGAGCTTGGTGGCGTTGGCCGTTCTGAGGTAGAACCCGCGCTCACCCAACTTGAGCCCCACGATGCCCACCCCCAGAGCAAGGAGCTCCTCGCTGACGTCAGTCAACAGCTCCGGCGTCACGCTGTCCATCAGGTTACCGCTGCCAGATCGCGACAGGTCGTCGTAGCTGTCCGGGCGTAGCATGTAGAGGATCTCCTCGATGCTGGGGAGGAAGATACCAACGTAGGGCAGCGTATCCGTCAAGATGGCAGCCCAGTCGACACGTCCAGCCTCAGAGTTCGGGTCGGGCAATGCCATATCCAAGGAGGTCGTCACGTTCAGCTGACGGACGCGCCGGAATATCTCGGTGAGTTCCCTGCCATGATCGGCGTAGGTGCGCTGCATCAGGGGCGGATAGCCGAAGTGGAAGAGCCGCGACCGGGCGACGACGTCATAGCGGACATCATCCGCGCCAAAGGTGTTGTTGGCACCGGGTGAGTGCAGGAATACGCGATCGATGCCAGGGGGGCTGATGATCACGGTGTACGATGTCCCCGTCTCGGGATCCTCAACCATGCCATCGGCAAGGTGGGCCGCCCATCGAGAGACGATGTCGCGCACGACCCGGCCCAAGGGATCAGCACCGACTTTGCCCATCAACTGGGTCTGGATCCCCAACCGGTGAAGGGCTAAGCCCGTGTTGGAGACCGCCCCACCGGTGGAGAGGACCGCATCACCAACCTCCACAAGCTTCCCCGGCCGCAGTAGGGACGCCAGGGACGGCGCCCCTGAAGCTCCGGCACGGCTCGGGAATGCGTCGGAGAGATCCGGGATGATGTCGAGACAGATATGCCCAGCGACTACGGCATCCCAACCGGGCTGCGGCGATTCCTGGACGTCAGTCTGCACCGTTGCCACCCGGTCGGTAGTAGTCAGCGTAGTCCGTCACCAGAAGATGCCGCGGTGGCGCGTCCTCTACAATCTCGGGGAACCGCCCTATGGGTTCGTAGAACCGGTTATCGCGATCATCATCGTTGACCATCGATACCTCACCCACCAAGACGCGCGCATCGGCCCCCCAGAACTTGTGGTAGAGCCGGGTTGGCAAGGTGATGCTCTCGCCCGGGCCAAGGGACAGGACGCTCCC
>JAFGNI010000074.1 GCA_016927095.1 Anaerolineae bacterium
AGCTTCAGCTTTTCCTCATAGACCTCGTTACCCTCTAGCCACTCACATTCATCGTCATAGCCACTGTAGAATGTCGGTTCGTGGGCTAGAATGAAGTTTGCCCCAATATCGACGGCCTTCCGTATGACTTCCACGGTCGGTGTAATGGAAACCAAAATACCGGTACACGCCACGTTGGGGTCGCCTCCGATCACAACGTCGCAGGTTCTCCTGTCTCCTATGTCGGGATGATAAGCGAGTATCCCGTCAATGATGCTTTGGATCTGCATAATGAGCCTCCCCGCTGTACCCGGTTTGAGTTGTCCATGCTGCCGCGAAACTGGCGCCCAGGCCAAACCCAGCAGAGCTATAGGCCGGTGAATCGGAGCCCATAGTCATCCATTGAAGGCGGCAGCCCACATCTGATCCATATGCCGTGCCGTACGTTCGGCGGCAGCGCGTGGGTCTTGGGAGGCCAGTGCATTGAGTGACCGGCTGAAGGGCTCGGGCGTCACGGGGCCATCATAGCCCAGGCCGGCAAGCTTGCGCATGAAGGCCGGCAGGTCGATCACGCCGGTCTCCATCGGCAGACAGCGCACATTGTCCACCTGCGCGTCGATCGGGATCCCGGCCGGCGCATCGTTGACATGCACCGTGACGATGTCCTGGGCCGTGATCCGGTCCAGATCTGCCACCGAGCCGCCGGCTGTGTAGAGATGCCATGCGTCGAGCAGCAAGCCCACGTTGCCGGTGCCGATCGCGCCGGCGAGCGTCATCATGCCCTCGAGGGTGTAGATGAACTCG
Source organism: Anaerolineae bacterium (assembly GCA_016927095.1). The sequence goes on from JAFGNI010000074.1 coordinate 784, forward strand.
TACCGGCGCGCGGTCCGCAGCGTCTGGGGCCCGATGAACTCGATGCCGAGGCGACAGCCGTAGGCATCCAGGATTTCTGCGATGGGGCGGAAGCGTGCCACGTGCCACGCGAAGTTCTCCTCGAAGGGCCGCTCATCCGAAGCCGGGGGGCACCACGTGGCCGTCCGGAGGCAGCCGAGTCGCGCAGCGAGCTCCGCGAGCCGGGGAAGGCGCGCGAGGTCCTTCGGGTAGCGTTCGTCGTCCTGCCAGGAAACGGGCAGTCCCCACTGTCCGGGACGGACGCCGGTGCCATCGAAGAGCTCGCGGATGTAGTCCAGGCTATGTTGGTCGCAGAGAGCCGCGACTTCATCGATGCTGAAATCTACGCCCGCAAAGCCTGTAGCCGCGGCGAGTGACAGCGTTTCTGGGAGGGCCATGCCCGTGATGCCAATGGCACCGGCATTGAGGTTCTTGTACATCGGTTGCTCCTTAAGGCTTGACGATGACTTTGATCGCTTCCGATAGCCGCTTGTTATCCGCGGCAACAACTGCCCGATCGGCCGGGTCCAGCGGTGAAGTCCGATTCCTGAGCATCGTCGTGCAAATCCTGAACGTGTCAAGCGCTGGCGCAGGGGATCTCTAGCGCGCTCAGCAAAGCGCTTGTCCGACAGCCACCGCTTGAACGCCGGATTGTTGCTGTACTGCTCGATGCACGCGTTCTGGCGGCTGGTGTGGTTGGTGATGGTCTGGGCGCGCCGCGCGCTCGCGGTGGGGCCGGTAGTGTCGCAAAGACTGGATCGTTCAGGCTCCGCTCGCCGGTGTCAGTCGTGACTATTCGCATCTCCCTCGATCTGTTCTGGATCTAGGTGTATGGCTATCAGCATGTCGGTAAGTTCGTTGAGGACCTGGTCTGCGGATGGGGCACCCGGTACGAAGGGGCGCAGCAGACGCGCCCACTCGGCCCTGGCGACAGCCTGAAGTGCCGGTGTCAGGAAGTCGGCAACGCCGGCATAGGTCACCTGGCGCACTGCACACTTGCGGTCCAGTAGGCCGGGGAACAACGTCGCATCCACTGAGTGGTGGCCTAGCACATACCAGAGGTCGTAAGCGTCGCGACAGACACGAGTCGCACCCCAGCCTCTTTCCCGCAATCGCGCATCGCTCTGCAGCAGTGCCCGCAGCTTCTCTGCGACGATCTCTTCCAAGGGATAACACGACCATGGGGCCTGGGGCGGATCGGGATATGGATGGAGGAGGGTGCGTGTGACCGGTGGCAGCAACACGGGCTCGTCGTAGGTGATCTCGACCTTAAGGCGACAGAGGGGCTCGCGGTGTGTGGGGAAGCGCACCATCACGGTGAAGGCGTCCTGCCCGCCGGGGTGTGGATCGCGCAGCGTCAACCGCTCCATCGTCACGGAGAACGGCCCCTCCTCCCCCAACTGAGCTTCAGTGGCGACTACGGCTTCGTGCATAGCTGTGTCGATGTCGGACGGCGGCACCAAGGCAGAGAAGTCCAGGTCCTCGGAGAAGCGATATTCGGCAAAGTAGAACTTCCGTAGGGCTGTTTCCCCTTTGAGCACCAAGGCCTCGCGCAGCGCCCTGACCTGCGCCATCCCGGAAAGCAGGTATCCCAGAGCATAGTCTTTTTCCAGGATCCAATAGGGCACGCCCTGTCGTGACCGGGCGATTGACCGAAGCTGCTGGTCAATCGTCGGCATGACCGGTCTCCGGCTGGAGATTGTTGCGCAGTTGCCAGCGTGCGATGGGCGTCCCGTTAGGGGGAGCGGTGGGGTCGAGCTGCGAGTAGGATTGTATGGGATAGGCCAGCAACGGTGCGGTGACGCTCTCAGGGACGCCGAGGCTCTCCAGGGCCCAGCCTAGCCGCTTGATGACGGCACCGACATCGTAGCGTAGCGCGTATCCCACCAGCTTGGCGGCATCCAGACGCGGCAACTCTGCTTCCAGCGTCTCCAACCCAACCTGTAGCGAGCCGAAGATCTGTGGGTCGGCGAACAGGTCAAGCAGTGTACGCTCCGGATCGGTGATGGCCACACGGTGCCAGCGACTGACCCACGTTTCCCCAAACCCGAAGAAGTGGTGCGCCTGAACCTGGATAAACTCGAACTCAAAGTTAATGCGTTTTTTGCGAATTAACGTAGTATGATTTACACAACAGGGGTTGCCTAGCCCTAACGTCGGACGCTTTTTGCTCCTTCATCTATCGGCGCGCGGGCCTTTGACACAAGGGCCCGTACCCGGTTTTGTGCCGACGGGCCGCCGGCGATGTAGCGCGAACTGTCAGTTCGC
>JAFGNI010000529.1 GCA_016927095.1 Anaerolineae bacterium
ACATCGCCCTCGCGGATGGCACCGGCGCCCCCGTGCAGCGCGTCAGCAGCGCTGATCGGAAGCGCGGGCGTCCCAGAGCACGAGAGCAGATGGGCAAAGCGCTGCGCCATCGCATGCGATGTACCCGCACCGGTGACGAGCACATGGCCCGTGGTGCTGAGCAGCACCGTAACGACGTCCATGAGACCGCTGTTGAGCTGGTCTGCCAGCGCCTCAACAGCAGCGGCCTCGCGCGTCACGACCTCGCGAGCCCGTGCGAGGATCGACGACTCAGAAAGAGACATCAGCTTGCCTCCGGTGATGCGCCTCGTTGGTGGTCGATAGCCAGCCACCGAGATGCACGATTGACGATTCACAACCCGCCGGTCCGTGGCCGGCCCTCATGGGCAGGGCTTCAGACTTCGTTCCCAAGGAGTGATTCGGCTGTCTGATGGTCCGTGACCAGGACATCCACGAAGCCGGCCTTGAGCGCAGCCCGGATGATCTGCCGCTTGGCGGTGCCGCCGGCGACCGCGATGACGCGGGGAATGCGCGCCAGTTGCTCAAGGGAGAGCCCGATGATACGCTGGTTGAGTGACAGGCCCACGGGGTTCCCATCAACATCCATATAGCGCAGCAGGACATCGCCCACAGCACCGGCAGCCTGCAGCGCCTGGAGATCCTCCTCGCTGACAATATTGCCGTCCCGCAACAGCACGGACTCAGGCGTCGGCACACCCAGCCCCACGACCGCGACATCCGACCGCGCTGCCAGCTGCAGGACGTCTGAGATCTGATAGTCGGCACGCAGAACGTTCGCCGCCGCGACCGAGGAGACCATGCCGGGCGCGGGCAGCAGGCGCAGATGGGCATGAAGCTTCTGAGCAACCTGGCGTACCACCTCCGTTGAGTGCTCGAGCGCCCCCACCGGCCCTAGTCCACCGTTGAGCTGGACAACGGTCGCACCGGCAAAGGACTGCGAAGGCAAAGCCTCCACCATCGCCAGGATTGTGCGGCCCCACGCCAGACCGATAACGCTGCCGTCGCCCACAGAGCGCAGCAAACACTCCGCAGCCGCCGGACCTAGTTCGCGGGCAACAAGGTCCGAGTCATCGGGATCACTCACCCTCACCAGTGAAGCCTCAGACAACCCATAGCGCGCCTCCAGCTCGCGCTCGAGGTCTGCCAGTCCGGCGCTCGGGGGCACTAAGGTGATGTTGACAACGCCTGCATCGCGCGCCCGCTGCAACAGCCGCGAGACTTTGGGACGCGACAGGCCGAAGCTCCCGGCGATCTCCTGTTGCGTCTGACCATCGCCGTAGTAGGCTCGCGCGATCCGATAGAGAAGGCGGTGTTCTTCTTGGCTTATCTGCATAGTGACGTGGGTTACCCCGATTGCGCGATCCGGGACTGCATCCGCCGGCGACCCACAACACGAACGGATGTGCAGTCCCGAGCAAGTGTTCAGAGAGTACACCAACTCAGGTACGGTGTCAAGCCAAGCGGAGCGGTTAGTGGGTTTTGCTCCCCCTCTCGATCTGCAGTACACTACACCCAGGCGAGCCACAGAGACAGCTTTCAGAAGAGGAGCAGGGATGAAGCCCATAACCTTCAACCCGACGTGCTACCAGATCGGGAACCAACCGGTCTACCTGAACTCTGGTGAGTTCCACTACTTCCGCGTGTCCAGGACAGATTGGCGGCGGCGGATGGAACTGCTGAAAGAGGCGGGCGGCAACTGCGTCGCTACCTACATACCGTGGCTGATCCACGAGCCCGAAGAGGGCGCCTTCCGCTTCGACCGCGGCGACGGCATCACCGATCTTGAGGCCTTTCTGGAGCTCGCACATAGCCTTGACCTCTACGTCATCGCGCGACCCGGCCCCTACCAGTATTCCGAACTGATCTATGGCGGGCTGCCCGGCTGGCTCTTCGCCCAGTATCCGGAAGTGCAGGCGCAGACGATCGACGGGCATCCCTTTGGCCTGCCCTCCGTCTCTTATCTCCATCCCGTCTTCCTGGAGAAGGCCACGGCTTGGTTTGCGGCCGTCTGTCCTATCCTAGCACGCCATACTGTGAGCCAGGGTGGCCCGATTGCCTTTACGCAGTTCGACAACGAGTTGATGGGCATCCACATCTGGTTCGGGGGTTTGGACTACAATCCCACCACCATGGGGTTCGGCGACCCAGAGGGACGCTATCCGCAGTTCCTCCGCCGCCGCTACAAGACGCTGGAAGCCCTCAATCAAGCCTACGCTACGAGCTACCTGAGCTACGCCGCGGTACAGCCCCTGTCGCCGGACCGGGCCCAGGACAGCCCACGAGACGTCCTCAGGCTCCGCGACTACTTCGACTTCTATGTCGAGACCACCACCGAGTATGCGAAGTTCCTGTGCCGGCTCATGCGGGAGCATAGGATCGACACGCCCCTGATGCACAATGCCGCCAACCCCGGGATGAACGCCTACTTCAAAGAGCTGAAAGCCGCGCTCGGAGAGGAGCTGCTCCTCGGCTCAGACCACTACTACAACCTGAGTCAGAGCTGGCCCCAGAACAACCCCACCCCCCAGTATGCGCGCAATGTCTTCCTCTCGATGGAGAGTCTGCGCCTGATGGGGCAACCACCCACGATTCTGGAGTTGCCGAGCGGCAGTGCCTCCGATTGGCCGCCGATCACGGCCCAAGATGCTGCCGCCTGCTACATGACGAACCTCGCCTATGGCATGAAAGGCCACAACTACTACGTCTTCACGGGCGGCCCCAACCCGCCGGGCGTGGGCGAGACCACGGATATGTACGACTACGGGGCCCCCATCAGCGCGCGGGGTCGGATACGCCCCCTCTACCACGCGCAAGCGGCCTTCGCGGCCTTCATTGCGGATCACAAGAGTCTCACGGAGTCCAGGCGCGTCTGCGACTGCCGGATAGGTCTGGACGCTGACTACGCCCGGGCGGATCAAGTCTGGCAGGGACGCGCAGGCCTGCTTTATTCGCCGGCGGACGCGTGGCGCTTCCTGAGCACGGGTCTGCTGACATCCGCGTTCTGCGCCAGCCTGAGCCCCAACGGCGTCGACCTTGACAGCGACCGTTGGGTCACCGACACAACGACGCCGCTGCTCGTCGCTGCATCAGAGATGATGGCCCGGGACCGCCAGGAGCGGCTCGTGCGCTTTGTGCAGGGTGGTGGCAGGCTGCTGATCGCGCCAGTCCTACCGGCGGTCGATGAGGACTTCCGACCGTGCACAGTCCTGGCCGACTTCCTGGGAGGACCGGAGATCATCGCCGACACGAACCCGGTCACGCGGGTGATGGTGCAGGGCCCCAAAGGCACCATCAGCAATGTGCTCAAGAACGAGGTCTTTGTCACACAGAAGCTGCCCTCAGAATCAGACGAAGAAGCTGAGGCCTCCATCAGGATCGTCGCCACGGACGAACTCACCGGGAACGTGCTCGGCTGGCAGCTCACGACGCCTGCGCACGGACAGGCGCTCTTTCTAGGGATGAGCTGGGACCATCGCAAGGATGAGCAGGCGGCGGCCCTGACCGCCGCGCTCCGGTGGTTGGGACTGCAGCAGGTCGTCATGTGCAGCAACCCCAACGTCTGGACATCCCTGCGGGTCAGCGGGGACGCGGCGATCCTCTTCCTGATGAACCTCTTCTCCACACCGATGAAGGCCGAGATCTCCTATTGTGGCGCCCACGGCGCGCACATCGATCTGGGTCAGCAGCGTGTCCCGGCGATGTCGGTCAAAGCCCTGGAGGTGAGCAGATGACCTTTAGCTTCAGATATGGGAGGTCTACCATGACCCTACCTCAAGACTACGCAGAACGTGTCTACGCCGGTGTTCTGGGCAAGATCATCGGCGTCTATCTAGGACGTCCCTTTGAAGGCTGGTCCTACGACCGCATCAGCTCGGAGCTCGGGGAGATCAACTACTACGTCCACGAGCGCTTGGGGAAACCCTTGATCGTGACCGACGATGACATCTCGGGCACCTTCACCTTCATCCGCGCCCTAGAGGATTACGGAAACGACCCAGAGATCACGCCCGCCCAGATCGGCAAAACGTGGCTGAACTACCTCATCGAGGAACGGACCGTCCTCTGGTGGGGTGGCATGGGCAACTCCACGGAGCACACCGCCTACCTGCGGCTCAAAGCAGGCATTGAGGCACCGCAGAGTGGCTCGATGGCCCTCAACGGACAGGTGGTCGCGGAGCAGATCGGCGCCCAGATCTTCATCGACGGCTGGGCCATGGTGGCTCCTGGGGATCCCGCGTTCGCCGCCGAGCTCGCGCGGCGAGCCGCGAGTGTCAGTCACGACGGGGAGGCGATCTACGGCGCACAGGTCCTGGCTGCGATGGAATCCCAGGCCTTTGTCGAATCGGACTTGGACGCCCTGCTCGATACCGGCGTGAGCGTCATACCCGCGGACAGCGTCATCGCCCAGATGATCGCTGAACTGCGCGAACTCCGCGCGCGTGAGCCCGACTGGCGAGCGGCTCGGGCTTGGCTCGACACCAACTACGGCTACGCCGTCTACGGCGGCGGGGTGCACATGGTTCCGAACCACGGGCTGATGATCCTCAGCCTGCTCTATGGGGACGACGACTTCCAGAAGACGATGATGATCGTCAATACCTCCGGCTGGGATACCGACTGCAACTCGGGCAATATCGGCTGCCTGATGGGAATCAAGAACGGGCTAGCCGGCCTGGCGACGGGGCCTGACTACCGTGGGCCCGTGGCCGACTGTCTCTATCTTCCCACCGCGGATGGAGGCCGGGCTGTCACCGACGCGGCCAGGGAAGCCGTGTCCCTCATCAACAGTGGGCGGGGGCTGCAGGGCCTACCGCCGGTCGCCCCTAAGGGAGATGGCACGGGCGCGCCACGCTTTCACTTCGCGTTCCCGGGCGCGGTCCAGGGCTTCCTTGCGGACCAAAGCGTCGATGCCCGTGGCACCCTGACGTTGGAGAACGTCGCAGGGCACAGCGTGAACGGCGACCGCAGCCTGGCCTTCCGCTACCACGCGGTTGCGACAGGTCGCGTGGCCCGCGCCGGCACGGCGACCTTCCTCACACCGGAAGCCGCACGGATGCCGGGCTACGGCCTGATCTCCTCTCCCACCCTCTACGCCGGACAGACCATCCGCGCGCGCGTGGAGGCAGATGCGGCGAACAACCGCGCCGTCGCGTGCCGTCTCTACATCCGCACCTACGGTGGTGGCGACGAGCTAGTCCTCCGCCGCGGGCCTGACACGCGGCTAGCCCCCGGAGACGAGGCGGTCCTGACGTGGACCGTCGAGGACACTGCCGGCGATCCTATCGCCGAGGTTGGCATGGAGATCCACTCTGACTTACGGGCCGAGGGCACCCTCTACCTCGACACCTTGACGTGGGACGGCGCGCCGGACGTGAGCTTGACCAGACCCGACCACGATGGGTCGATGTGGCAGCGTGCATGGGTCAACGGTGTCGATCACCTGTGGGCGTCGGACGACCTGCGGGTCAGCCAGAACCACGGCACTGGCCTCCTTATCCAGGGCGCGCGCGAATGGACTGACTACGAGGTCCGTGCCGCGATCCGCCCCCATCTGTTGCGACGTGGGGGCCTCGCTGCGCGTGTGCAGGGCATGCGCCGGTACTACGGTCTGCTGTTGTGCCATGAGGGCCGGCTATGCCTCGTCAAGGCGCTGGACGATGACACCATCATGGCCGAGAGGGACTTCGCCTGGACCTACGACGAAACCTATGAACTCACGATGCGGGTTGAGGGCCGGCGTATCGTGGCTGCAGTGGACGGGGACGTGGTCTTCGATGTTGTCGATGAGGACCACGCCCTTCTGGGGGGCGGCATCGCGCTGGTCATTGACGAAGGGCGTCTGAACGCTCCGGAGATCACGGTGAAACCCGTATCGCAATAGGGAGAACAGGCCATGAAAGCTGCGATTGTAGAACAACCCGGCTCACTTGTCGTCCGCGACATTCCGATGCCGGCGGTTGGGGACTACGACGTGCTCTGCGATCTGCTCTACGGCGCGACCTGCACCGGCACCGACCAGCATCTGATCGCCGGACGTTTCCCTTGGCCTGTCACCTACCCCACCGTGCTAGGGCACGAAAGCGTGGGGCAAGCGGTGACGGTCGGCAAGAAGGTACGGCACTTCAGGGAGGGCGATCTGATCTCTCGCGTTGGGGCGCCCGCGGACCCTGGTGGCGCCTACCAGGTCAACTGGGGGGGCTTTGCCGAGTTTGGCATCGCCCGAGATCATTGGGCAATGCGTGCCGACGGTCTGCCGGCCTCAGACTGGGTGCCCTACCGCGTCAACCAGGTGATCCCGCCCGATATCGACCCCCGGGCGGCCACCATGATCATCACGTGGCGAGAGACCCTCAGCTATACCACGCGGCTGGGCATACGCCCCGAGGCCAGCGTGCTCATCGTCGGTTCCGGTGGCAACGGGCTTTCGTTCGCGGCCCACGCTGCTAACGCTGGCGCGGGATGGGTCACGATGATGGGGAGCCACAACCGCAAGGCCGCCGCGCACGCTGCCGGCGCCACCAACTACGTTGACTACCGGGAAGACGATGCTGTGGCGCAGGCCCGAGCGCTGGCGCCGGATGGCTACGATGTCGTCATCGATGCCGTAGGACAGGCCGAATCGGCAAACCAAGTCCTGAACCTGCTGAAGCCCGGCGGCACCCTGGGTATCTATGGCGTGGATGATCTGAACAACTGCAGGCTCCAGCCCCATCGCGCCCGCGGCTCGTTCACCTTCTACAACGGCGGTTATGATGAAGCTGAAGCCCACCACGAGGTGATCACGATGATCCGCGATGGGCGCCTGGATGCAGGGATCTGGCTGGATCTGGAGCGCGCGTTCTCGCTTGACGAGATCCAGCTCGCCTTCAACGACGTCCGTTCCCGCAGGAGCATCAAGGCTCTGGTCAGCCTAACATCCGATTAGGGGGTCACATCCATGACACAGAAGGTCGCACTCTTCGCCTTCAATGGCGAACCTATGTGCTTCGTCCATGTATTCCTCAGCGCCCTGGATATGGCGGCGCGCGACTATGACGTCAAGATCATCATCGAGGGCAGCAGCACGAAGACCGTCAATGACTTCAACGAGCCGGGAGCCCAGTTCCACGGCCTCTACCAAGAGGTGAAGGCCAGCGGTCTTATCGACTGCGTCTGCAAGGCGTGCGCAGCCAAGATGGGCGCGCTGCCGGGCATTGAGGCCCAAGGTCTGCCCCTCTGCAGCGAGATGAAGGGGCATCCCAGCATGGCCCGCTACATCGACGCCGGCTACCAGATCATCACCTTCTAGGGGGTTGACATTTGTGCCGTGTCATGCTAAAGTCTAGCTATTATCAACTGACTGATGAGCGACGTGCACGATGAACACCCGACTGGTTAACCGACAGCCTAATAAGCCGCAGCCGATCCCAGCATGGAGGGGGGGCGGTTGATGTCGTTTGGTTAACCGATAACCTGAGCCAGATCAGCCAGCCTACCCATTAGTAGGCTGGCTTTTGTTATGAACTGGCTCTACGGCTCATCACTGCGCTACCAGCTGCGCCGCCCACCGCTCAGGCCGTCCCCGCGTCGTACGATATAGGCGTAGGACGCAGGCCTTAGGAGGAGAAGGAGGAGACCATGTCCGCAGAGATGTACACGGAGTCGGTGAATTGCACGACCGAGACCCACGGCAATGGCCACGAAGTGGACGAGGGGGTGTTTGGCCGCCCAGGGACGATGAAGCCTGTGCCGCCGGTACACGAGGGGTTGGCCGGCGTTGTCATCGCCCAGACCGAGATCTGCGCCGTCGATGGCGAGCGTGGCACGCTCAGTTATCGCGGCTACGATATCGGGGAGCTGGCGTGCCATGCTACCTTTGAGGAGACCGTCTATCTCCTCTGGCACGGGGAGCTCCCCTCGCGAGAAGAACTCGACGCCTTCAGCACCAGCCTTGCCGCAGACAGAGATATCGACGACACCATCTGGCGAATCCTGACCATCCTGCCCCAGACTGTCGATCCTATGGATGCACTGCGCACCACGGTATCGGCTCTCTCTTGTTCAGATGATGACCGCGGGGACCGCTGCCTGGCCTGCAATCTCGAGAAGGGAAGACATCTGGTTGCCAAGTTCCCGACCATCGTCGCCAACTACTACAGCTATCAGAACGGGAACGGCAGAGTTCGACCCAACCCGGATCTGGGGCACGCAGCCAACTTCCTCTATATGATCCATGGGAAGGTTCCCACAGAGATGCAGGCCCGCTCGATGGATATGGCGATGCTTTTGATGGCTGACCACGGGTTCAATGCCTCAACCTTTGCGGCCCGCGTCACTGCCGCGACGCTCTCCGACATGTACGCAGCCATCACAACAGCGATCGGGACGCTCAACGGCCCCCTTCACGGCGGTGCCAACCGGCGCGCGATGCAGATGATACTCCAGATCGGTGACGTGGACAACGTGGAAAGCTATATCACCGGTGCGCTGGCCCGCAAAGAGCGGATTATGGGCTTTGGCCACCGGGTCTACAAGACGGCACCCGACCCGCGCTCGGCCTACCTCAGGGGACGCCTGTATGAGCTTTGTGCGGAGCTCGGGGACTTCCACTTCTATGAGCTCGCGACGGCGATTGCGGAGACCGTCGAGGCCAAGAAGGGGCTCTACCCCAACGTAGATTTCTATGCGGCACCGCTTCTCTACCTCTTGGGCATCCCCCTGGAGCTCTTCGTCCCCGTCTTCGCCATCAGCCGGATTCCCGGGTGGACGGCACAGGTCATGGAGCAATATGCGCGCAATCGCCTTATCCGGCCTCTGGCAGCGTATGTCGGCCCCGATGGTCGGACCTATCGTCCCATTAGCGACCGCTAAGTGAAGGAGAACCGCATGGCGGAAGCCGCAAGTATACCGCTGACCCTGGCGGAAAAGATCATCGCCGCACACCTGGTCGAGGGGACCATGACACCAGGTACCGAGATTGGCATCCGCATCGACCAGACCCTGACACAGGATGCAACGGGCACGATGGCCTGGTTGGAGTTCGAGGCGATGGGCATCGGTCGCGTTCGTACCGAAAGCTCCGTGAGCTACGTGGACCACAACATGCTCCAGGCCGACTACCGCAACGCCGATGACCACCGCTACCTGCAGAGTGTAGCGGCCCGCTACGGCGCGGCCTTCTCGCGACCGGGCAACGGCATCTGCCACCAGGTGCAGATGGAGCGCTTCAGCGTACCTGGCAAGACGCTCCTTGGCTCCGATAGTCACACGCCAAACTCCGGTGGCCTCGGCACCCTGGCCATCGGCGCGGGCGGCCTCGATGTCGCGGTGGCAATGGGCGGCGGGCCGTTCTTCACCGTGATGCCCGAGATCCTGGGCGTGGAGCTCACAGGCGAGTTGCAGCCGTGGGTGACGGCTAAGGACGTCATCCTGGAACTGCTGCGCCGGCTGTCCGTTAAGGGCGGCGTGGGCAAGATTGTCGAGTACTCCGGTCCGGGCGTCGCATCGCTGACGGTAGACGAGCGCGCCACCATCTGCAACATGGGCGCAGAACTAGGTGCCACGACCTCGATCTTTCCCAGCGATGCGGAGACGCGTCGGTATCTGGCGGCTCAGGATCGCGAGGACGTCTGGCACCCGTTGGCCGCGGACGAGGGCGCCACATACGCTGCGGTCATCCGGCTCGACCTCAGCACCCTCTCTCCCCTGGTCGCCTTGCCCTCGATGCCGGACAGGGTCGTTCCCATCGAGGAGGTTGCCGGTCTGCCAGTCGCCCAGGTCTGCGTAGGCTCCTGCGTCAACAGCTCCTACGAGGATCTGGCGACGGTGGCGGCGATCCTCAAGGGGAAGCAAGTGCATCCCGCGGTGAGCATGACTGTCACCCCGGGCAGCAAGCAGGTCTACACGATGGTTGCCCAGAGCGGTGCGCTGGCAGACATCATCGCGGCAGGCGCCCGGGTGTTGGAATCTGCCTGTGGCCCGTGCCTCGGCATTGGGCAAGCACCGGCCTCGGGCGTGGCCTCGCTCCGTTCCTTCAATCGCAACTTCAAGGGCCGCAGCGGCACAGCCGACGATTCTGTCTACTTGGCCAGTGTTCCCACCTGCGCCGTCGCCGCACTAACCGGCAAGATCACGGATCCACGGGAGTTCGGCAAGCCGATCCGTGTCCCCACACCGACGCAGTACGTCACCAATGACAACATGATCGTCGCGCCTTTGCTCCCAGAAGCAGCGCAGAGAGTTGAGGTGCTCCGTGGACCGAACATCAAACCGGTGCCCGTGGGCAATCCTTTGGGCGATACCGTCTCAGGAAGTGTCCTGATCAAGGTCGGCGATAACATCACCACAGATCACATCATGCCCGCCGGGGCCCAGATCCTACCTTTGCGCTCCAACATTCCGGCGATCTCGGAATACGTGTTCCATCGGGTGGACAGCGAGTTCGTTGCTCGGGCAAAAGAACTCGGCGGCGGCATCCTGGTCGGTGGCGCAAACTACGGTCAGGGCTCAAGCCGCGAGCATGCGGCCCTGGCCCCGATGCACCTGGGCGTCCGCGCCGTCATCACCAAGTCCTTCTCCCGCATCCACCACGCCAACTTGATCAATGCCGGCATCTTGCCCTTGGTCTTCGAAAACGAATCGGACTACGAAACGATTGACGAAGGCGACGGCTTGGTGCTCAGGGGCGTACGGACGGCACTAGCCGCCGGGGACCCCATCATCGCCAGGAACGAGACAAAGGACCGCAGCTACACGCTCGTACCTAAGCTCACGGAACGCGAGCGCAAGGTCCTTCTGGCTGGCGGTATGTTGAGCTACATCCGCGGTGCGGAGGTCTAGATGACGGCAACCCAGCCATCCGCCTATGCCCTAACACTGATCCCCGGAGACGGCATCGGACCGGAGGTGATGACGGCGGCCCGCCGTGTCCTCGAGGCGACCGGCATCACCTTCGAGTGGGATGTACAAAACGCCGGCGCTTCTGTGATGGATGAGGAAGGCACGCCGCTTCCGGAGCGCGTTCTCGACTCGATACGGATGCACCAGACCGCCCTCAAAGGCCCCATCACGACGCCGATCGGCTCGGGGTTCCGCAGCGTCAACGTGGCCATCCGCAAGGCGCTCAACCTCTATGCCAATGTCCGCCCCGCCCGCACGCTGCGAGGCATTCCCCGTGCGCGGCCCGATGTCGACATCGTCGTCGTTCGTGAGAACACCGAGGGGCTCTATGTGGGTATCGAGCACGAGGTCGTGCCCGACGAGGCGGCTGAGGCCATCCGGATCATCACGCGCAAGGCCTCAGAACGCGTCGTGCGGTACGCCTTTGAGCACGCGCGCAGGAATCAGCGGCGCCAGGTCACGGCGGTGCACAAGGCCAACATCCTCAAGATCACGGACGGCCTCTTTCTCAAGGCGGCGCGTGACGTCGCAGGCGACTATCCGGACATCGCGTTCCAGGACCTGATTGTCGACAATATGTGCATGCAGTTGGCCTTGCAGCCCCAGGCCTATGACGTGCTCGTCCTGCCCAATCTCTTCGGCGATATCGTCAGCGACCTCTGCGCGGGTCTCATCGGTGGGCTGGGCATGATCCCGGGCGCAAACATTGGCGATGCGCTGGCAGTCTTTGAGCCGGTGCATGGATCGGCGCCCGACATCGCCGGGCAGGATCTGGCCAATCCTATCGCGGCTATCCTCACCGGCGCGCTGATGCTCCGCCACCTCGGCGAGGCCGGTGCGGCGATGCGCGTCGAGGCAGCGGTGGCTTCCGTCGTCGCTGAGGGCGAGGTCGTCACCCCCGACCTCAAGCCGGGCCATCCCACCGCCACCGTCCTCGGCACCCAAGCCTTCGCAGACGCCATCATAGAACAGCTCTAGGGAAAGAGGATAAGGGATAGGGGACAAGGGACAAGGAGGACGGCGCGGAAGTCTTCCTTATCCCTTTTCCCTTTGCCCTTATCCCCTTTCCCCTTTCCCCTCAGTAGACAACCCGCCATTGGCGCCTAGAATACGTCAAACCTAGCCCTGGAGGGGAGGAGCCTATGAGCAACACAGGAACCCACAGTCAGGAAGAGCTGTTCACCAAGTATGAGGCACTGACCTTCGATGACGTGCTGATCGTGCCGGGCTACACCGAAGTCCTGCCCAACGAGACCGACATCGGCACGCAGTTAACCGAAGAGATCCACCTCGCCATTCCCATCATCTCGGCAGCAATGGACACCGTGACCGAGTCACCTATGGCCATCGCCCTGGCGCGCGAGGGCGGGCTGGGCATCATCCACCGCAACCTCTCTCCCGAGGATCAGGCGGCGGAGGTTGCCAAAGTGAAGCGATCTCAGTCCGGCATGATCGTCGACCCCATCACCCTCCCCCCCACCGCAACGCTGCGCGAGGCGGAAGAGATCATGTCGACCTACCACATCAGCGGCGTGCCCATCACGGAGGCCGACAACCATCTCATCGGCATTCTGACGAATCGGGACTTCCGCTTTGTCGACCCCAAGGATTACGACCGGCCCGTCACCGAGTTCATGACGTCTGAGGATCTGATCTCCGCACCCGTGGATATCGACATTGAGGACGCCAAAAGTCTCCTGCACCGGCACCGCATCGAGAAGCTCGTGCTGGTCGACGATCATTTCATCCTCAAGGGACTCATCACGGTCAAGGATATCCAGAAGGCGCGAGACTTTCCTGACGCGACCTCTGACAGCCAGGGCCGGCTCGTGGTCGGCGCAGCGGTGGGCGTCGGAGCCGACCTGGAGGAGCGCATAACGCTGATGCGCAGGGCGGGCCTGGACATTGTCGTCATCGATACCGCACATGGCCATTCCGCCGGCGTGCTCAAGGCGATCCGCCGCATCAAAGCCATCGACGCCGGTCTCCCCGTGATCGCGGGGAACGTCGTGACCGCTGAGGGCGCGAGAGCTCTCATTGAGGCCGGTGCCGATATCATCAAAGTCGGCGTGGGCGCGGGCTCCATTTGCACGACGCGTATCGTCTCAGGCGCGGGCCTGCCCCAGATCACGGCGATCCACGACTGCGCCGGCGTAGCCGCCGACCATGGCGTGCCGCTCATCGCCGATGGCGGCATCAAGTACAGCGGCGATGTTGTGAAAGCCATCGCTGCCGGCGCGCACATCGTGATGCTGGGTAGCATGCTGGCCGGTATGGATGAAGCCCCGGGAGAAGTCGTCTTCTACGATGGGCGCCGGTACAAGGAGTACCGCGGAATGGGCAGCATCGGGGCGATGCGCGGGTATGGTCGTGACCGCTATGGCTCAGGTCAGAGCGGCAGTGGGAAGCTGGTCCCTGAGGGCGTGGAGGCCAGGGTGCCGTACAAGGGTCCTCTCCACGATTACGTCTTCCAGTTGGTGGGCGGGTTGCGGTCAGGTTTAGGCTACGCGGGTGCCGCCAACCTGGATGAGCTCCGCGCCAAGGCGCGGTTCACGCGCATCACCAATGCCGGTCTGATCGAGAGTCACCCCCACAGCGTGACCATCACCCAAGAACCGCCAAACTACCAGATCGGCTGAATCGTACAAAGCGCGCGGCGCAGGCACCCCCTGCGCCGCGCGCGCTTAGCACAAAGCACCTACATCTCAGAGCAGACCCCGCTTCCGCAACGCCCCCTGCAGGGCAGGTTCCACCTGGCGACGCACAGCCTCGTTAGCATAGCCGGCCCACGCGACGTCCGGATCGACGGACAGGCGCGCATCCAGAGGCATGCCGTCTGGCGCAGTGACGATGACGCCGAGAGCTTCGGCAATCAGCATCGTGCAGATATCGTAGGGATGGCAGCACAGACCCAGCGCCAACCCCCGGTCAACCAGCAGGTGCTCCGTTAAGGGGCGCAGATCGGCCACGAACCGGTCGTGACCGGCCATCAGTTCGTAGAGCTGGCCACCGGTTGAGATATACTGGTCCTCAAAGCACTGCGCTTTGCCGGCCTCGATAGGGCCCAATATGGCCTTCACCATCTCATCATCGATCGCCGCCAGCACATCCCGCGCCCCCGGGAAAAAGCGGGCAACCGTGGCAAAGCCGTGCTCGATGGACGTCGCTGTGGACCGTCGCAGCCGAAACGGCACCCGCTCTCCCGTCAGCCGGTTGCGCCGTTCGGCGTGGACCTCCCCACCCCGCACGGCCCAGATCTGGTCCAACAGATGCTGCTTCACCAGAGGCACCTCCGTCTGGACGGCGAAGACGATATCCGAGAGCGACGTCGTCGGGCCGCGATTAGGCGCGACGCCGGTGAGGATCCAGGCACTGCGCTTCTGATACATCAGGCCGCGCGTGCCGTCGATGGGGTCGACAATGATCCGCCACACGGCCTCCCTAGCCGGTGTCCCGTGTGGGAGCACGACTTCACCCCCGTCGGGCAGCCCCTCGGCAATGAGAATCACCGGCGCCAGCGTCGCGACGCGCGCTTCAAAAGCAGCCATCAGCGTCTCTTCGCTGACGCGGTCGATGGCGTAGATCGTGTCGCCCACACCATCGTGGGCAATCGCGGACAGCGCAGCAGTGGTGTCGGCGCGCGCCGCAGCCTCGGCTGCAGCGACTACCGCGTCCGCAATCTCGTCGTGGATCTCAAGGACCGGCGCAATCAGCTTCTGGACCGTATGCTCAGCCACAACACCTCCGTTTCTTGACAGCACCAAGGCAGGATATAAGATAGATCCGACGATGTCAATCCCCAAAGGAGTATGCGCACTATGAAGAAAATCGTGACCTTCGGCGAGATTATGTTGCGGCTTGCACCACCAGGCTTCCAGCGCTTTGTCCAAGCCCAGAGCTTTGATGTGATCTACGGCGGTGGTGAGGCCAATGTGGCTGTCTCCTGCGCCAACTACGGCCTCCCTGTCGAGTACGTGACCCGATTGCCCAAGAACGACATCGGGGACGCCTGTCTCAACTTCGTGCGTCAGTTCGGTGTCAGCACCGATCACATCGTCCGAGGTGGGGATCGCCTCGGCATCTACTTCCTGGAGACGGGCGCAGTGCAGCGCGGCAGCAAGGTTATCTACGACCGGGCAGGATCGGCCCTAGCGACGATCCAGACCGGCATGGTGGACTGGGACGCGGTCTTCGCGGAGGCCGGCTGGTTCCACTGGACTGGGATCACGCCCGCGATCTCCGAGGGCGCTGCTGCGGTCTGTCTGGAAGCGGTCAAGGCTGCCAAGAAGGCCGGCGTGACCATCTCGTGCGACCTCAACTACCGCAGCAAGCTGTGGAAGTGGGGCAAACAGCCCGGCGAGGTGATGGAAGAGCTGGTGCGTCACAGCGACGTTGCCATCGGCAACGAGGAAGACGCCGCCAAGGTCTTCGGCATCCACGCCCCTGCCGTTGACGTAACCAAGGGCAATGTCCAAGCGGATGCCTATGTCTACGTCTGCAACAAGCTCAAGGAGCGCTTCCCCAATCTCCAGACCATCGCCATTACGCTCCGCGGTTCGCTCTCCGCGAGCCACAACACGTGGAGCGCCGTCCTGTGGGACGACGGCGAGGTCTACACGGCCCCAACCTACGATATCACCCACATCGTCGACCGGGTTGGCGGCGGCGATAGCTTCATGGGTGGCCTGATCTACGGTCTGGTGACCTACGACAGCAAGCAGGAGGCCATCAACTTCGCGGTAGCTGCATCGGCGTTGAAGCACTCAATCATCGGCGACTTCAACCTGGTCAGCGTGGCGGAGGTCGAGAAACTGATGGGTGGCGACGCCTCTGGGCGCGTCAGCCGCTAGACCATCTCTCAAGACAAGGTGTGGGACTCGGGCACAAGCTCGATCCCGGAGCACACGCGTATCATAGACGGAAACCAACGGAGGTTGCAATGGCTCGACACGATAGACTCACCGTGCTGACGACAATGATTGACGTGGGGCTGGTGCCCCTCTTCTACAATGACGACGTCGAGATCTGCAAGAAGGTCATCCACGCGCTTGCTAAAGGCGGTGCACGCGTCATTGAGTTCACCAACCGCGGCGACCAGGCGATGGAGGTCTTCAAGCAACTGGTGCCCTACTTCGCCAAGACGGAGCCCGATCTCATCATGGGCGTCGGCTCCATCGTCGACGGTCCGACAGCCGCCCTCGCCATCTCCTACGGCGCCGAGTTCGTCGTAGGCCCGATGCTCAATGCCGAGGTCGCCAAGATCTGCAACCGTCGCAAGATCGCGTACATGCCCGGCTGCGGCACCGTCAGCGAGATATCCGCGGCTGAGGAGTTGGGCTGTGAGATCTGCAAGGTCTTCCCCGGAGCACAGATTGGTGGTCCGGGTTTCATCAAGGCTGTGACGGCCCCCATGCCCTGGACCAAGCTGATGCCCACCGGCGGCGTCTCCGCCGAGGAGTCCAACATCAAGGGTTGGATCAAAGCCGGTGCCGTCTGCGTCGGTATGGGCAGCGCGATGGTGCGCAA
>JAFGNI010000075.1 GCA_016927095.1 Anaerolineae bacterium
ACAAAGACAGGCTTGGTCGATCGTTACGCGGTCCGCGGCGTGGATTACCTGGCGCCAGACGCCTTTGTCCCATTGGTCATTCAAGACAACGAGGATCCCTGGGAGATCGAGGGACGTAGCTTTCGTGAGGTCGTGGGGCGCTTCCGGCTGATGACGCCCAAGGAGAGCGCTGCCTTCTCTGGCGTCAAGGTGGAGACGCTGGCTCCCGTGCGCATCATCGAGGACGGTGAGGTGCGGACGGTCGTGGAGGCCGTCTTCGGATATCGCGCCTCCGCCATCTCCATCAACTACTGCCTGCCCAAGCACGGGACGGAGATGGAGGTCTCCTTGCGCGTGCTCTGGAACGAGAAGGACCGCATGCTCAAGCTGTCGGTGCCGACGACGATGCCCGAGGCGGATTACCTGGGGCAGGTCGCCTACGGCGTGGGCGTTTTGCCTAAGGACGGTGACGAGGCCGTTGCTCAGAAATGGGTCGCCGTAGTGGAGGGTGACAGGGCGCTGACCTGCATCGACGATGGCGTCTACGGCTCGGACTTCGCCGGTGGCGAGCTGCGGCTATCACTGTTGCGCTCGCCTGCTTATGCAGGCTACCCAATCTTCGACCGTCCCATCGTGCCGCAGGATCGCTTCACGCCACGCATCGATCAGGGCGAGCGGCTCTACCGGTTCTGGTTCAACGCGGGGCCCAAAGCGGAGCGTTTGGCGGCGGTGGATCGCGAGGCGCTGGTCAAGAATGAAAGGCCCTTTGCGCTCTCCTTCTTCCCCAACGGTGACGGCGCGACACCGCAGCCCGGTGTTTTGCTCTCAGATGATATCGTGCAGATGGCTGCTTTCAAGCAGACAGAGGAGGGGCGGGGCTACGTCATTCGCCTCTTCGAGCCGACCGGACAGCTCCGCGAGACGACACTTACCATCCCCTCCCTCGATGTCAGCGTCGACATTGCCCTCGCTGCCTTCGAGATCAAAACCCTCTGCCTCGATCCGGAGACCGGTGTACTCGGAGAGACCGATCTGCTCGCATGACGAATCGAGCGATCCGCGAATCGACAACTGGACACCCGGCAGCCGGGTCTCCCAACCTACAATCTAGGGTTATGGATGGCTAGCCGGGAATGGGAAACTGGCAACTGACGACTGTGAACTGGCAACCGAAGACTGAAGACTCAGGACTGGAGACTTCCATGAACATCATCGTTGTTGTTGTCGATACCCTGCGGTACGATTACATCCGCGCCTGCGGCGCCAATGACTGGATTGAAACCCCCAACTTTGACGCCTTGGCAGCCCAGTCCTTGCTCTTCGATTGGGCTTTCGCCGCTAGCTATCCCACGATTCCGCACCGCACCGACATGCTCACGGGCGAGTATGCTTGGGCCTACCGCGGGCCGTTCCATCCGTGGATGCCACTGCCTTTCGACGTGTTGACCCTACCGCGTTTGCTGGCGCAGGCCGGCTACGCGACCCAGTTGATCCACGACACGCCCCATATGGTCAACGGCGGGCACGCCTTCGATTGGCCCTTTAGCGCGTGGACCTTTGTGCGTGGCGGTGAGGTAGACCGTCCCTGGATCGATGATGCGGCCCTAGAGCCGCTGGACAACTGGGGGCACGATGCGCTCTTCGACTTCGTCGATCCTGCCGCGATGTGGCCCATCGAACGCCGCCTGCTTCTTACGTATAGCCGGGCCAATCGTAAGCGGCGGGCGCCGGAGGACTGGAACGCCGCCCAGCTCTTCTTGAAGGGCGCAGAGTTCCTCCGGGACAACGCCTCGCGAGGGGAGACTCGTGAGGGCAGCTTCTTGCTCTGGCTCGACTGCTTCGACCCTCACGAACCCTGGGATGCGCCACCGGACTTCGTCAAGCGTTACGATGCCGATCCGGGCTATGAGGGTGCCATTGATCCTCGCGCTTTCCTCGGGCAGGCGCGACATCCGAAGGACGGTGCCTTCCCACCCGGCGTCCGCGAGCGCCTGACCGCTCACTACGCCGCCAAGGTCACCTGGGTCGATCACTGGTTCGGCAAGGTCATGGAGGCATTGGTTGAGACAGGGCTGGAGCGGAAGACCACCATCGTGGTGACCGCTGACCACGGGACCAATCTGGGTGAGCGTGGCGGTTTCGGCAAGACCCAGATCGTCAACGAGCAGGAAGCACACGTCCCCCTGCTCATCCACATGCCGGGCGGTCCGGTGGGGCGTTCGGCGGCGATTGTGCAGCCTCAGGATATCGCCGCGACGATCCTGGGGATAGCCGGCGTTGATCGGCCCGCGGCTTGGGATGGGCGCGACCTCCTGGCTGTGACCGCATCCGGCGAGACCCGGCCCCGCGATCTGGCGCTCGCCGGTCACGCTGTTGTGAGCTGGCGGGACGATCCGCGCCAGATTGTGTTCAGTGTCTTTGACCGTGACTGGTACATGAACTTTGCTGCCGACCCTGCTGCATGTCGTCTCTTCCGCTACGGCTCTGTCGACGACGTTGCACGGGACCATCCTGATCTCGTGGCGCGGATGCGCGAGGCCGGGCTGCAGGAGGCTGCCCGCCGCGGCACCGATCCACGGTTGGTGGCATGGTTGCGCTCGGGAGGTGAGGCACCCTTCCCGGAGCCTGCCACGGAGTGGTTCGGCCCGTCGCAGTGGCGAACCTATTGGGGCCGTGTCTATGATGAGGTGACATCATGAAGCGATACCTCTGGTGGATTTTGGCCTTGCTTTTGGTTGCCTGCGGTCCTGCACAGCCAACGCCCTACACGATGACGACGGAGGATGGACGCGTGTGGAATCTGGTCTGGTCCGATGAGTTTGACTACCGAGGACTGCCCGATCCGGAGCGATGGGGTTATGAGGTCGGGTACATTCGCAACAGCGAGGCGCAATACTACACGGAGGCTCGCGAGGAGAACGCCTACGTCCGGGATGGGGTGCTGACCATCACCGCGCGCAACGAGGCCTATGAGGACTACGACTATACCTCCGCAAGCCTGCACACCAAGGAGACTGCGACCTGGACCTATGGGCGCGTCGAGGTTCGTGGCAAGTTGCCGACCGGTGTCGGCATGTGGCCTGCGATTTGGATGCTGGGTGCAAACATCGATGAGGTGGGGTGGCCCATGTGTGGCGAGATCGACATCATGGAGAACGTTGGTTACGATCCCAACACGATCCACGCTAACGTGCACACCCAGGCCTATAACCATATGATGGGCACCAACAAGGGCGCCAGCCTCTCTGTGCTCGATCCCCACGAGGACTTCCACATCTACGCGATCGACTGGTTTGAGGACCATATCGATTTCTATGTGGATGGCGAGCCGTATTTCAGCTTCGAGAATGAGGATCAGGGCGCGGCGACGTGGCCCTTTGACCAGCCCTTCTACCTGATCATCAATGCGGCTATCGGCGGTAGTTGGGGCGGTCAGTACGGCATCGACGATGACATCTTCCCGCAGGAGTACCAGATCGATTACGTCCGTGTCTACGAACTGCAGGAATAGAGAGGCGAGCTATGTCAGAGATCGTGGTCGGGGCTAGCGCCTACAAAGAGGGAGATTGAGGATGGGATTTTCGTGGGAGTTGCCCTACTGCTCGCAGCGCATGCCGATCCTAGCGGAGAACGTCGTGGCGACCTCGCAGCCGTTGGCTGCCGAAGCGGGACTCCATGCGCTGCGCAAGGGCGGCAATGCCGTAGATGCCGCCTTGGCGACGGCGATCGCGTTGACCGTGGTGGAGCCGACCAGCAACGGCATCGGGAGCGACGCCTTTGCCATCGTCTGGGACGGTGACCGGATCCACGGGCTCAACGCCTCGGGCCGGTCGCCTCGAGCCCTATCGCCGGAGAAGTTCGTGGGGATGGCGGCCATGCCCACGCTGGGCTGGGATCCGGTGACCGTGCCCGGCGCCGTCAGCGCTTGGGTGGCCCTTTCTAAGCGCTTTGGGCGCTTGCCCTTCGCGGCTTTGTTTGAGGACGCGATTCGTTACGCGCGTGAGGGTTACCTCGTCTCGCCCATCACGGCTGCGGCCTGGGGGCGCGCCGCCGGTCGCTATGCTGCCTTCCCTGCCTTCGGCGACACCTTCCTACCGCACGGTCGTGCCCCACGCCCTGGCGAGTGCTTTCGCAGTCCGGATCATGCTGCGACGTTGGAGACGATCGCCGAGACGCGGGGCGAGGCCTTCTACCGCGGCGTGTTGGCGGAGAAGATCGTCGCCCACGCGAAGGCGACGGGTGGTTTGATGACCCTGGAGGATTTGGCGGCCCACGAGGCAGCGTGGGTGACACCGATTTCGGTGGGCTATCGGGGC
>JAFGNI010000530.1 GCA_016927095.1 Anaerolineae bacterium
AAGCCCAACGTGCCCCTGAACCACCATGTGGCCCAGAAGGGCGGCTTGACATTGACGGCGACGGCGGTGCCCTCTTCATTCCACACCCCGTCGCTGTTGGCAGCCTTCACCCGGAAGGTGTAGCGGCCCGGTGGCAGGTTGGTGTAGGTGGCAAACCGGCGATTGCCGACGTAGTACCAGTCCTCGTCGAACCCCTCCAACATGTAGGCGTAGGCATTGTGTTCCGGCACGGTATAGTGGAGGGCGGCGAAGGCGAAGGAGACGATGCGGTCGCGATAAGTGAGCTCGATCTGCCGGACCATAGGCGGCGCGGTCTCAGCAACGCTGTCCTCGGTGGCGGTTGAGGCGGCGTGGCCCCCCTGAGCGGTGGCGCCTGGTGCCTGAAGCGCACCGCGGGTGATCTCCGTGATGACCACCCGTGGCGGGTGCTCGTTGCGACCGATCGCCTGCGGATAGAAAGCGTTGATGCCATTGATCCCGCCGAAGAAGAGCTCCCCATCCGGCGCGCGGAAGTCGGCGCCCATGTTGAACTCGTTGCTTTGCAGGCCGTCGTCGACAGTGTAGGTGCGGAAGGTCTCGGTCTCCGGATCGAACCTCGCGAGCCCCTTGTTGGTGCTGAGCCACAGGTTTCCGGCGTTGTCCGGCAGGATGCTATAGACCACGTTGTTGGGCAGGCCGTGGGCCGCGTGGTAGGTCGCTGTCACCTGCCCCGTGTCGGGATCCAGGCGTTGCAGCCCTTCGCCATCGCTACCCAGCCAGACGTTGCCCGCCTCATCCTGGTAGAGCGAGATGACGCGCTGCGCCATGCCGTCGGGCTGCTGCGGATCGTGGAGATAGTGTGTGAAGGTCTCCCTTTCTGGGTCGAAGTGCTCGACGCCGCTCTGTGTTACCAGCCAGAGCGTGCCGCCCCGTCCGGGGTGGATGTCGATGATGCGATCGTCAAAGAGGCCATCGGTGTCATCGGGATCGGCCTGATAGGTCGCGACCACCGTCTCTGTCTCCAGGTCGAACCGGCTCAGCCCAACCCGGTAGTGAGCCAGCCATAGCAGGTCGTCGCCGGTGGAGTGGAGGTCCATGACGTAGCCGACGGAGGCGCTGCTACGCGTGAGGACACGGGTGATATCCAGCGTCTTTGGCGCCGTCGCGCCATCAGACTGCAGGCCGGCCCGCTCCAGGCCCATAGTTGTCCCCAGCCACAGGCGCTGGCGCGATGCGTCCTCGTAGATCCCGTGCGCCACCGTGTCGGGGAGCTCGGGGTCGAGCTCATAGAAGGTGAAAGCGTTGCTACGGCGATCCCAGTAGTTCAGGCCTGCGAAGGTCGAGATCCACAGCGCCGCCGTGCGTCCGCCAGCATCGAGCGCGGGAGGTGAGGCGGCAATGACCCAGATCGAGTTGTTGCTCAGGCGCTCGCCGCCTGGCGCGCTGACGGGGTAGTGGGGAAACTTGCACCAGGTGGGATCGTAGTAGCTGACGCCGCCGAGTTCCGTGCCAATCCAGAGACCGCCGGAGGCATCCTCGTAGAAGCGGGTGATGCCTTCGTCGCCCAGCGTCCGCGGGTCCTCGGGGTCGTGCGCCTGATGGTGGAAGCAACCGCCGGCACGGTCATAGAGTTCAACGCCGCCGGCGAAGGTGTGGACCCACAGGATGCCCCGCCGGTCCTCATACATCCGCATCACGGCATCGTGGGGCAGGCTGCACGGGTCCTCGGGGTTCCCGCGATAGCGGGTGACAGCGCCCGTCTGAGGATCGAGCTGCTCCAGTCCCAGCCGCGCCATGGTCCGGGTCTGATCGAGGTTATAGTGGGCCGAGGCAACCCAGATGTGACCGACGTGATCCTCCAGCAGGGCGCGCACCGAGTTGCCCGACAGCGTGTTCGGATCCTTGGGCTCGTACGCCGGATCGAACGAATAGGCCGTAAACCGGTCCGTCTCCCGGTCGAGCCGGTTCAGCCCGCCGTAGCGCGTTCCGACCCACAGCGTTCCCTCTCGATCCTCCAGCAGGGCCGTGACCGCCGGACTGGCGAGGGCATGCGGGTTGTCCGGCTGCAGCATCGGGTCATACACGTGCACGGGGGGATCGTATTGGTAGCTGTCCGGCGGGAAGTCGCGGTAAGGGTACCGCACGAAGCTGTCGGACGCCGGATCCCACCGGTTGAGGCCGCCCTCGGTGCCCACCCAGATTGTGCCGTCGCGGCCTTCGTAGATCTGGGTGACGATCCGGTGGCTCAGGCTCGTCACATCGTCCGGGTCGTGCCGGTAGATGGTGAAGCTGTCCTCGTCCGGGTCGTAGCGGGCGAGCCCGTCGCCCCAAGTCCCGATCCAGACACGTCCCTGGGCATCGCCGTGAAGGAACGTGAATTCGGAGCCCCGTTGTTCAAAGGGATCGTCGAGCGCCAGCTTGGCACGGATGAAGCGGTCGGTCTCGGGCTCGTACCGGTGCAGCGTGCCGTCACCCGTGACCACCCACATCACGCCGCGTTGGTCGTGTTCGCACCCGACGATATAGCTGTTGGTCAGGCTATACGGGTTGCCGGCGTCGCGCCGGTAGATCCGAAACTCGTAGCCGTCGTAGCGGTTCAGCCCATCCTGGGTGCCGAACCACATGAAGCCCTGAGGGTCCTGCGTGATGCAGTTGATGGTGCTCTGGGACAGCCCGTCGTCGAGCGTGAGGCGCCGGAAGGCAAGGGCCTGACCGGCGGCGAGCGAGGTCAGGGGCGCCTTTGCATTCGGGCTCGGCGGGGTTCCGGTTGGGGCAGGTGTGGGTGTGTCGAGCGTAGTAGGGCTGCCGCAGGCCGTGGCTAGCAGCGCGACCACGGCGAAGAGCGTGCGTAGCCCGCCGCGCTTCACGAAGCGTGCGATGCCGCCGACAAGCATGCGTCGGGCGCCTATGCCCCCCACGGTCCGTGCTCCTTTCGCCTGCTGTTGGTCAGAAGCTGCAGATCGACTCCTCCTCAGTATAGGACTACAGCAGCGCCGAGGCAAGGGCTGGACCGGCTAACTCATCCTCACTCCTTGCTCGCGTAGTAGCGGTGCAGGGGCGCGGGCGACGGATCGCAAACCTCGTTGAGCTGCGCCGGCAGCCGCTGCCCAACGACGGCCTCAAGCCGGGCGCGCTGGCGGGCGACGACGTCGGGGTGAGCGTCGTGGACGTTGTGGATCTCGCGCGGGTCGGCATGCAGGTCGTAAAGCTCGGGCGCGGGATCCTCCTCGTGCACGGCGGTCATGTAGGCCCAGTCGTTGTCGCGGACGCAGGCACGGCCCCCGGCATTGCCCGTGGTGAAGCCGGCCCAGCCGGTGACAACGTGGTCGCGCAGCGCCAGCTGCTGCCCTGCCACCAGTGACCAGGCATCCTGACCGTCGACGTTGGCGTAGGGGATGTCCAGCAGGCGCAATAGGGTGGGCATCAGATCGTGGCTCTGGACAAAGGCGTCGACTGTGCGACGCGAGGGACCGTCGGGATGGCGGATGTAGAGCGGGATCTGGGTGTTGAAGGGGTGCAACTCCGCGGCGCCCTTGCCGAAAGCCCCCTGGTCCAGCAGCTGCGTCCCGTGGTCGCTGGTCAAGACCACGATCGTGTCGTCCCATAGCTTCATCTTGTCGACCTTGTTCAGGAACGCGCCGGCCCACTTGTCAACAAAGGTCACCTCCCCGCAGTAGAGCGCCCGGATGCGGGCCTTCTCAGCGGGGGAGGCGACGTCGTTGTTGGGGTAGATATACTCAACGCCGGGCTCGCCGGGCCACTCGAAGTACTGGTCGGCGTAGGCCGTGGGCGGGTCCCACGGCTCGTGGGGATCGAAGCTGTCGATCCAGAGGAAGAAGGGCCGGTTAGCGCGGGCGTTGTCATCCAGCCAGCGCATCGCCGAGCGGAAGACCCGGGCGCACTGGTAGTCCTCCTCGCCTCCGCGATCCTGCTGATTGAAGAGATACTGCGCCAGCGCGGCGATGCCGGGGCCCTCCAGGGGACCGTGCGTATGGCGCTTCAGCTGACCGGCAATGGCTGTAAGGTCGCCGCCGCGCCAGTTGTCGGTCTCCTGCCCGCGGATGAAGTCGTAGGAGGCGAAGCCGCGGGTGTAGTTCATCGTCGGCTTGAACATGTGATAAACGTCGGCGACGAGGCCGGTGTAGATGCCGTGGTCGAGCAGCACCTCGGCCAGCGTGTCCTGGTGGGGCGGGATCTTGTGCCAGCCGGGCGCGTGGTGCCAGTGACCCCGGCGGTCGAAGTTGTACCGCCAAGGGAATGACCTCCGACCGGTGAAGAAGGCGCGCCGCATCTGCAGGGTGGGCTGCCCTTCGCCGAAGGCACGGGTGAAGCTGACCGACTGGCGGGCCAGCGCGTCGAGGTTGGGGGTGGCGACGTAGCCCATCCCCACGTCGTCCGGGCCGATCAGATCGGCGCGGAATGTATCAAGACAGATGACGATGACGTTGGGTCGCATAGGGACCTCCTTTGAGTTGGGCTGCTAAACGTTAGAACGTTCAAACGTTAGAACGTTCTAACGTTAGCTTCCTACTGAGACGGGCGCTGATCAGCGCGCGACCTGTGACGGCGCCTATCACGAGCGCGCCGCCGGCAAGGGCCCACGGGCCGGGTACCTCACCCAACACTAGGAAGACCCACAAGGGGTTGAGCACCGGCTCCAAGGTCAGGATCAGCGTGGAAGCCATCGCGGGCACGTGGCGGATGGCTGCCGAATAGAAGATGAAGGCCAGGCCGATTTGGACCACGCCCAGAAAGGCGATAATGCCCAGGTCGCCGAGGGTGATGGTCTCCCGGAGCAGTGACGGCATGCCGATGATGCCTCCCGCCAGATGGCTAAGCATGATTGTCTCGGCGGGGTTGCGCTGGCCCTTGGCCCGCATGGCCACGTTCATACCTGCCAAGGTGACGCCGCTGAGCAGGGCCAGCACGTTGCCGACCGTGCCGGTACGCGGCGCCCGGTCACCGAGGGCGAGATCGTCGCCGAAGAAGAAGAGGAGCCCCACGAAGATCACGCCCATCGCGATCCAGTCCACCTGCTCGGGACGCTCGTCCAGGAAC
This sequence comes from Anaerolineae bacterium, assembly GCA_016927095.1. Next base: position 5,038 of record JAFGNI010000530.1, read on the forward strand.
CACGCTGCCAGCACGACGACGTAGACCGGCGCGGTGTACTGGAGGAAGATCGCGTTCGCCGCCGTTGTCAGCTTGGTGCTGGTGATGAAGAGCAGCTGCGTGGCGAGGAAGCAGAGCCCGGCGACGATTTGTGCCCCGGAGGGCTTGGCACGTGGGAGGCGGCGGAGATAGATCAAGAAGACGATGAAGGCGATGGCACTGCGCCCGGCCCAGATGGAGAGGGGCTGCCAGTCGAGCATCTTGACCAACACGCCACTGGTGGACCACAACGCGGCGGTGAAGATCAGGTAGAGTGCCGGAGTGCGCGGCGCGTCAGCAGCTGCCGGCACGCCACGACTCGGTGTGGCGGTGTCCTGGGTTGTCATAGCGCGAAGTATAGCCGATGCGGGTCAGGGCGCCAACGGGGATCAACCTGACGCGTTTCGTTTCGCGTAGCAAAAAGCCGTTGTGTACAACGCGGGCTTCTCAGAACCACTGAGTCACTGAAAACGGCTGATGCCACTGACAGACAATCGGCGGGTCTTCTCCGCTCTCAGACTGTGTCCTCGATTCGCAGATTCAAGCTCTTCAGCCAGGTCACGAGCCGCGTCCGATCCTTTGAGGAATGCCGCGTGGGTTGGGGACCCCGCTGAGCGGCCTGCCAAGCCCTGTCGGCGACGTCAAAGGCGGCGCGCGGTCGTCCCAGCGCCGCCGCGGCCGCGGTTCGCTTGGCTAGTTCAGCGCCGTCGTTGGCAAGCCAGTGGTAGACCGCTTCCAGAGCCATGGCGGGTTCCTGGGCATGGACCCCGGCGCCGCCGTTGACGACGTGTTCAGCGTTGCCCACCTCTTGACCCGGGAGCACATCCACCAAGAGCAGCGGGCGCCCGGCGGCCAACGTCTCTGAGACGATGAGGCCCCCCGCCTTGCAGATGATCAAGTCCGCGGCGTGCATCAGCTCCGGGAGGTTGTCTACGAAGTTGGAGACCCGCGCCGGCACATGCCATTCGGTCTGCTGGAGATGGCTGTAAAGGTCATCGTCACCACCGGCTACCAAGATGAACTCGAGGGGCAGTGCGCTGTGGTTGAGTAGGTGGAGCACATCAGAGAGGTGGCCGACACGCTTGCTGCCCACTGCCAACACCGTCTTCGCCGCGTCGGACAGGCCCAGCTCTTTGCGGATCGCCTCCCGTCGCTCCGCTGCATGGAGCAGCCTGGGATGCACGGGAATGCCGACGATCTCGATCCGGTCGTCGGGCAGGCCCGCCTTGCGGGCCAGATCACGCACGACGGGGGTGGGGACCAGGCACCGGTCTGCTGCGGGGTGGAACCAGATGCTGTGCACGCTTGCCAGATCGGTCACCGCGGCGATGAGAGGGACGTGGGTCCGGCGGAGCTGGCTGACGGTGCCGAGTGGGGCTTGGTAGAGCGGATAGGTGGTGACGATCGCATCCGGTTCGGTGCGCTTGACCACTGCGCGCAGGGCCTCGAAGAGCATCACCGTCAGCGCGGAGTCGATGACCACCGCGGGCACCGGGGCGTCGCTCAGTTCATAGCCCAGGTTGTAGAGCTTTGGAGCGGTCTTGACGAGCTTGTCGTAATCGGACTGGCTCTCGCGCAGAAGGGCGGGCACCCGTTTATCGTCCAGCGGGTTTTCGATCAGCACCTCGCAGGCGTCGCCGTAGCGCTCCTCCAAGGCCGCAGCCACAGCGTTCGCCGCGCTCCGGTGACCGAAGCCGGCGTCTGCCGTGAGGATCACGATGCGTTTCTTTGCGTTCATGACCCTATCATACACGAAAGTGGCTCGTACCGGAAGGTGCGATGCGCTGTAGGGGGCCAGCGTTGGCACGGCAGACGACCCACCGGGTCGTCTCTACGAGGGGGAAGCCGCGCCGGGGTGGTGGTTGTAGAGACGCGCCGGTGGCGCGTCTGCTGTCTCGGCGAGGCATAGGACGGGGCAGGGGAGGATCCAACGGCAGACGACCGCCGGGTCGTCTCCACATTGGGTGAGGGGAGCGCCGCTCCCGTAGACTCTGGCGACCGGATTGCTATTGCGGCGTGGCGAAGACCTGCGTCCAGTAGTGGTGGTAGTTGACGCTGCCAATGTCGGGCGAGAGGTAGGTGTACCCGACGCCGATCTCCGTCAGGGCGCAGTTCAGGATGTTGGCACGGTGACCATCGCTGTTCATCCAGCCAGCTACCACGCTGGCGGGACTGTTGTAGCCGGCAGCGATGTTCTCTGCAGCACGGGCATAGCTGTAGCCTGTGGCCCGGATGCGATCCCACGGCGTGCGTCCGTCGAGGCTGTAGTGGCTGAAGTAGTCGTTGATCGCCATGTCCGTGCTGTGGTCCTGGGCGGCTTGGGTGAGTTGCGGGCTGATCGCCAGCGCCGGACAGCCGGCTTTGGCGCGCTCTGCATTGGTGAGGATCACGACCTCGGTGGCGAAGTCGGGTGGGGGCGGCGCCGGCGTCGAGGCCGCCGTCATAAAGGTCCAGACCGGGCCAGCCGTCGTGGCACCGTGGACGTCTTCGGCGGTGACCTGCCAGTGGTAGCGCGTGTTTGGCGCCAGAGCGCCAGGGCTGCAGGCTGTGTTGGCACCTGCGTAGATCTGCCGGTCCGGCGTGGTGTCACCCGCCTCAAGGGTCACGCGGTAGGTCACGGGATCGCCATCGGGGTCGCCGCCCTCCCAGGCAAGCTGGGAGAGCGACTGGTCCGCGAGCCCGTCGTTGACGGGCAGAGGAGAGGCTGGCGTGGCGGGTTGTTGGTTCGATGGTGCTGTCTTGACCGCCAACGGCATGAATAGGGTGTTGGTGACGGGTTCGGTGTCGGCGAGCGCAGTATCAGGTCGATCGGCGATGATGTCCAAGGTGTGGGCGGTGACCATGTTGCCGGTGACAAGGCTGAGAGCAGGGATCACCAATGCTGCAATAAGGCGGAGCTTCTTGTGCAAAGGCACTCTGCTTGTCATCTCGCCAGCCTCTTATGACCATATTATAACCAGAATCTGACTTGATGTCAATAGTTGAATGCCGCTTGGTGGAGGCAATTCTGCCGGTCCGGCTAGTCGCCGTATAGTACTAAGGTCCGGTAACGGGGCGCGACGTGACAGGTTTCGGTCTGTCGGGCTGGGATTGTTCGCGTACGGCAGCGCCCAAGG
>JAFGNI010000531.1 GCA_016927095.1 Anaerolineae bacterium
CCGCGGTAACGAAATGCTTAAGGTCGTCCAGCGTGCCGAGCTCGGGGTTGACGCTGTAGTAGTCCTTCACGGAGTAGGGACTCCCGAAGCTGCCCTTACGGTTCACGGCGCCGATCTCGTGAACCGGCATCAGCCAGAGAATGGTAGCACCAAGGTCTTTCAGACGGGCCAGGTGCGTCTCCGCCGCGCGGAAGGTGCCCTCGGGCGTGAACTGCCGGGTGTTGGTCTGGTAGATCGTCGCGTTCTTGCTCCAAGCCGGGTGTTTCAGCTTGATATAGGGCGTCGGTTCGTAGCGATTTAGGTTGGTCATATCTGACTCCTTCTAGCAGCGTCCAGGAGGTCTATGTCACTGTTCTGGCCTTCGTGCGGACCCTTCAGGGCTTCAGCCACCCGATCCACCGTGAGACGCACAAAGCGCTCCGTGTCTGGGAAGATGGCCTCGGGATCGATGTCTCCCACATCATCAGCGATGCGCCATGCGAGCGCCTGGGCGATCACCGGCGCCTCGTCCGGGAACTCCTGCATCACCCACAGCGCGGCCCCGCGTTTCGAGACTTGCTCGCCGAGCACTGCCGTATAGAGGGCCCGGCACAACATCAACCTAACGTAGGCTTGGCTCTTGACAGCCCGGTAACCCTTCACCCACTCAGGCCACTGCCAAGTATTCTACTAGATCACGTCCAGATAGTCGGGCTCGGAGATCGGCGCGATCACCGTCTTGGGATCAGGACCGTAGGAGGATGATCTTAACGACGCCGCTCAACGATGGCCTCGACCAACGGTAGATGGGCCTCGATCTCATCGAGGGCGTGCGACGCGCCCGCCTGGTAGTGCGCATCCAGCTCGATCACGCGCCGTAGCTCAGCGCGGGCCAAGTGCTGGTAGAAGTCGGGCAGGTCTTTGCCGGCGTCGTCGATCAGGGACATCTCCGCGCCCTCCCAGACAATGGCATCGGCGACGATGACGCCCACGGCAAAGGCCACCGGGCGCCAGTAGGGCGAGAAGTCGATCACAGCGGGCGGGAGCGTGTCTGAAAAGAGGACGTTGCCGCCGAAGTCACCGTGGATGAGCTGCGAGTCCGCGTCGACGGGCCTCAGGCAGGCACGCAACTGCGCAACAACCGGGGCGATGCGTGGATGATGGTCCATCGCCATCTCCCCCCAGGTGACCTTGTCGGCGATCACCCAAGGGTTCTGGTCGCGGCGACTGAAGTAGGCTGGATACGAGACCCCCGCGATGGCCCTGTGGAACCGTAGGCAGACCTCGATCTTCTCGCGCCAGTGCCCGTCAACGTGCCGTCCTTCCGCATACCGGAAGGCTTGCCATCCATCCGCGACGAAACCGCCGTCCCGTGTGCGCAGCGGCTCGGGCACCCGCAAGTCTCCGGCCTCGAAGGCCAGGGAGAAGCGGGCGATCCAAGCCGTCTCCTCGTCGTCCCGAGCCGGCTTAAGCACGACGTCGCCGGACCGGTAGGCCTGGCCTTGACCTCCCGTCACCCGCACCGGGCGCCCCGTTGCTCCGAACGCTCTCAGCACGTCGGGAGGTGGCGGAACGGCGCTATCCATCTCCTATTCCTCCATCACTGGATAGACAGGACTACGCACAAGCAACAAGGTCAGTATAGGCGAGCCTCTCGGACCGTCAATGCTTTTCCAGGACATTATATAGATAAAGTTTGACATATTATTAAATATTAGCTATACTTAAGTGACGGCTTCTACCAGCACCCGGAAAGGAAGGGTAAGATGGTTCTGCGACGAGTCCTTGCATGTGTTCTTCTGGTGATTCTACTAGGCCTGCACGCCAGCTCCCTTGACGCGGCAAACCCAGTTCCCCAGAGTCCTGTGGTTACAACCTCAACACAGTGTTTCATCGCCACCGCCGACAGCTACACCTCCAATCAGGACCCAGACACCAACTACGGCAACGACAACCGGCTGCGCGTCGCCTCGGTGGGCGACGTTACCGTTATCCGGTACGAGATCTACCTGGATTTCGCTCTGGATGCCATTCCCGATGGCGCGACGGTGCTGTCGGCTGATCTGCGACTGACAGCTTTGGCAAGTCCAGGCGGCACCGTGACCTACGCACGCGCTGTAGCGTCGAACTGGAGCGAAAGCACGATCACGTGGAACAACGATCCAACAGTGGGGACGTTCTCGTACGACACGGTGGTCGTAGACAGCGCGGCGGGCGTCAAGACATGGCAGGTGCCCGAGCTCGTCAACGCCTGGGTGAACGGCTCCCAGACGAACCATGGGCTTGCGCTCGTTTCGGGCGGCGTTGCGGCGCCAATTGCTGAGTTCTACAGCACAGAAGGTACCTTAACGCAAAGGCCCCGCCTCTGCGTCGAGTGGACCGAGGATGACGTGACGACCGACATCGTCATCGATGGGATCGAGGTGACCCAGGCAGTTCAGAACCTGGACAACGATGTCGACCTGGTGGCGGGGAAGCGCACCTTCGTGCGCGTGCACGCGCACACAACCAACGGTCAGTTCCGCACCTTCGCCACGCTCACTGCTAGCTACGGTGCTTCCAGAGCCACGCTCCATCCTCAGAACCCTGGAGCGCACGCTGTTCTGGGGCCCGACCCGGATCGCGGCGTGCTGTATGAGAGCTTTCTGTTCGAGCTACCATCAACGTACACGCAAGAGGGATCTGTGTACCTACAGGCTTCCGTGAACTCGCTGGAAGGGTGGCGCCCAAGCCGCTACCCGCCGGAGACGAGCTATGCGAACAATAGCATGGACGCCACAGTGACTTTCGAGACCGTGCCGCGCATTGGGCTGATCGTCTATCGAGGCACCTACACACTGGACGACAATGGCACTGACGTGGCATACACCCCACCCTTCACCGACGTCTACCAGAC
>JAFGNI010000532.1 GCA_016927095.1 Anaerolineae bacterium
ACCAGCTACCCGCGCCTGATCCAGGCCCTCGAAGAACGCCGCGCTTTCTTCAGGACGATGGGGGCCCATGCCACGGACCACGCGGCGCTGACAGCGCTGACGGGTGAGCTCTCCCCAAGCGAGGCGAGGGCGATCTTTGAGCGTGCGTTGGCGGGCCAGGCGACGTCTTCAGATGCTGCCCGGTTTACGGGCCATATGTTGATGGAGATGGCGCGCATGAGTGTGGAGGACGGGCTGGTGATGCAACTCCACGTTGGGTCCTTCCGCAATCACAACCTCGCGCTCTTCGACAAGTTTGGCGCGGACAAAGGGGCCGATATGCCGATCGCTACCGAGTTCACGCGCAACCTGCATCCCTTGCTCAACAAGTATGGCAACGACAAGCGCCTCACACTGATCCTTTTCAACCTGGATGAGGATACCTATGCGCGTGAACTGGCCACGCTGGCCGGCCATTACCCAGCCATCAAGATCGGCCCGCCGTGGTGGTTCCACGATAGCATCAATGGGATGCGGCGCTACTTCGACCGCATTATGGAGACCGCAGGCATCTACAACACGGCGGGTTTCAACGATGACACGCGTGCCTTCCCATCCATTCCTGCGCGCCACGATGTGTGGCGTCGGGCCGCTGCGAATTGGGTCGCCGGCCTGCTGGTCCGGGGCATCATCGATGATGAGGATGCCCAAGAGATGATTCAAGACCTTGCTTACGGGCTCGCGAAGCAAGCGTATGGTTTCGCAGACCAAGATTGGCACGATACGGCTGCGGGTCTCTAGTTGATGTCAGACGCTGAAGTCACCAACAGGGTGGTCGTCAACCTGCTTCTTATCGGTCTCGGCTACTTGATTAAACGCGTCGGATTGGTCAGCCGTGATGAAGGGAAGGTGCTGAACCGCATTGTGCTCTACATCACGCTGCCCGCGATGAATCTGCGGGCGATCAGCGAGACGGAGCTTTCGTGGGGGCTTTTTGCACTGCCGGTGGTGATGTTGCTCGCCGGGCTGCTGATGAGCCGCGTGGGACGCTGGCGTGGCCTAGCAGCGGGTCTCTCGCGGAGGGATCTCGGCACGTTCGTTGTGTCGTTTTGCGGGGTGATGGCATCGCTGGCCTATCCCTTTGCGGAGGCGGGATTCGGCACAGAGGGTGTCAGCACTGTAGCGATCAGCGACCTTGGGAATGCGATTGTGATCTTCGCACTGGCATACTCGTTGTCGTTCCAGTATTCTGAGAACAACGATTTCAGCCGGTGGCAGATTCTAAGGAAGGTGGCAACCTTCTTCCCCTTGCACGCATTCGTGGTCGCTGTCGTACTCAACCTGGCGTGCGTCGGTCTCTGCGGGCTGCCTGGCGGTCTGGTTGATGCATTGGCGAGCATGAACTCTCCGCTGATGCTGCTGGGGCTTGGGATCTACCTGGAGTTTGATGTTTCACGCAGCGAGCGCAAGGTTCTGCTGACGCAGCTGTTCTGGAAATACGGGGTGGGTGCTGCTGTCGCCGTCTTTATGCTGTTAGCCCTGCCGCTTAGCGGGCCGACGCGGGCCGTGGCCTTCCTGCTGCCCCTGATGCCGACGTCGCTGTCAACGCTGCTCTACTCGGTGGAACAGGAGCTTAACCCGCGGCTGGCGGCGATGCTGATCTCGCTGACGATGGTGGTGAGCCTGGTCATCACGACCGTGGTCACGCTAGGTTTTCGCGAAGCATTCTAGGTGGTGATGGCTACCACCGCTTTCAAGGAGCAGATATATGAATGAGCAACTCGATAGCCGGCTGGTGGATTGGGAGCTACCTGGATTTGGCATCATCTATCCGCGTTCCGAGGTGGACTATGAGGGCACGCGCTATGTCCTTGCCCGGGACGCTGATGGGCGAAAGGTGCTGTGCGTTAAGGGCGATGTGACCGGCCTCGAGGGCGAATGGCGGGGCGATGTCTGGGTTGGGCCGCTTTCCGTTCAGAACGCCGCTGTGTTGCGCTCTCGATTGCCGTGGCTCAACCCTGTACCGCTTGACCTTGCGACTTCGGCCGGCACCGGCGACCGGCTCGGTCTGGCAACGCCGGGTCACCTTCGCGCCGTGCGGACCGTCGGCGGGATCGCCCCCATCTTCGCCCAGCAGTCGATGCGCGAGAACGCCCGGACCGGTCGCACGCCGCAGCAGGTCATCGATGATGCGATGTGGGGGATCTTGCAGGAGGGCTGGTGCGAGCCTTGGGGCTCCGACGCGGATCACCTCAAGACGACGGACGATGTTGATCTCTGCGTTGCCGCAGGCTACACCTTCTATACCATCGATCCCGGAGATCATGTCGACAACGATGCCCACACCGACGACCTGCAGACGCTCCGCGCGAAGTTTGAGGCGCTGCCATGGTCACGGTTGAGCGACTATCCTGATGCGATGCGAGCGCGCTATGTGGGTCGGGAGCAGGTGATCGAGGATGGATATCATGGTGCGTTCTCCGTCACGTTCGATGAGACAGCGCTGCTGCGGGCGGCCTGCAAGTACGGGCGGGCGCTGGCGCATACGGCAGAGATGTATGCGCACCTGGTGCACGCCAAAGATGGTGCTCCCTTTGAACTCGAGGTGTCGGTCGATGAGACCGAAACGCCGACCTCACCGTTGGAGCACGTCTTCATCGCGAGCGAGCTCTCGCGCCTAGGCGTGGAGTGGGTGAGTCTGGCCCCACGCTATGTGGGCCGGTTCGAGAAAGGGGTCGACTACATTGGCGATCTCGATATCTTCCACAAGGAGTTTGCCAAGCACGCTGCCATTGCCCGGGTCCTTGGGCCGTACAAGCTGAGCATTCACTCGGGATCGGACAAATTCAGCATCTATCCGCTGATGGCAGCGGAGACGCATCGCCTGGCGCACTTGAAGACAGCCGGGACCAGCTATCTGGAGGCATTGCGGGCCGTGGCGGGCGTCGATCCAGCGCTCTTCCGCGAGATCTTGGCCTTGGCCATCGCGCGCTACGGTGTAGATCGTGCGACCTATCACGTGTCGGCGGACGTCGCTAAGGTCCCCAGGCCTGACGCGTTGGCTGATGATGAGCTTGCCAATGTGCTGGACCTCTTCGATGGCCGCGAGGTGCTCCACGTGACCTTCGGCTCGGTTCTGGATGTGTTCGGTGAACGGCTCAAGTCTGTGCTCGACGCGCACGAAGAGGCCCACTATGATGCCTTGGAGAAGCACTTCGTCCGGCATCTCACACCTTTCAGAGAGGAGGCGTAATGGCTAAAGTAGACCTGCAGCAGCTGTTCGGCCTTGACGGCAAGGTAGCCGTGGTCACCGGTGGTGGGGGTGTGCTCTGCAGCACCCTAAGTCAGGCCCTTGCCGAAGTGGGCGTGAAAGTCGCTGTGCTGGACATCATACCGGCTGCAGCGGAAGCAGTTGTGGCGGAGGTGAAGGCGGCGGGCGGCACGGCAATTGCCGTAGCCTGCGATGTCCTGGACAAAGTCAGCGTCCAAGCAGCAGCCGACACAGTCCTGGAGGCCTTTGGTCGCGTGGATATCCTCATCAACGGCGCCGGCGGCAACCGATCGCAGGCCACGACGAGTGCGGACATATCCTTCTTCGACCTGCCCGCGGATGCGGTTCAGTGGGTCTTCAACCTGAACTTCATCGGCACGCTTCTGCCCTCACAGGTCTTCGGCAAGCTGATGGCGGAGCAGGGCGAGGGCGTGATTCTAAACATCTCCTCTATGAACGCGTTCAGACCCTTGACGCGCATCCCTGCCTACTCTGGCGCCAAAGCCGCCGTCAGCAACTTCACGCAGTGGCTTGCGGTGCACATGAATCAGGAGTATTCTCCCAACATCCGCGTCAATGCCCTGGCGCCCGGTTTCTTCCTCACCGAGCAAAACCGCTTCCTGTTGACCGATGAGGCGACCGGCGATCTGACGCCCCGCGGTCAGACGATCATTGACCACACGCCGATGGGGCATTTTGGCACGCCCGAAGATCTCATCAGCGCGACGTTGTGGTTGCTCTCGCCGGGCGCGCGCTTCGTAACCGGTATCATCGTCCCTGTGGACGGTGGTTTCAGTGCTTTCAGCGGTGTTTAGCCCAAGGGCAGTGCAAATCACTGCTTAGGATATCAAGGAGGTCAAACGTGGTGATATATCCCGAACCTGCTCAACCTCTGGCAGATATGCAGCCGGAGCACGACTTCTTCGTCGGCATCGACTCGGACGGGTGTGCCTTCGACACGATGGAGATCAAGCACAAGGAGTGCTTCACGCCCAACATCATCAAGTATTGGGATCTCCAAGCGGTCAGCAAATACGCACGGGAAGCCGCTGAGTTCGTCAATCTCTACTCCCAGTGGCGCGGCATCAACCGGTGGCCCGCGCTCGTGATGGTCTTCGACCTGTTGCGCGAGCGAGCGGATGTGCTGGCGCGCAACGTCGAACCCCCGCAGGCCGACCGCATTCGGGCGTTCATCGCCGATGACAACTTTCCCAAGAGCAATGACGGGTTGGCTGCCTATATGAAGGAGAATCCCGACTCGGAGTTGGACCGCGCCTGGGCTTGGACTAACGCGGTGAATGATACCATCGCCGACATGGTCCACGGCGTGCCGCCCTTCCCGGGTGTGCGGGAGAGCCTGGCTTTCCTGGCAGACAAGGCCGACATGATCGTGGTCTCAGCCACACCTCTGGAGGCGCTCCGGCGCGAATGGCAAGAGCACAACATCGCCCAGTATGTCGAGGTGATCGCCGGACAGGAGATGGGCAAGAAGCAGCTTCACCTGCAGCTTGCCTCCGAAGGCAAGTACGCTGCCAACCACGTCCTGATGATCGGCGACGCGCCCGGTGATATGAAGGCGGCTAAGGCCAACAACGCCCTCTTCTTCCCGATCAACCCGGGCGATGAGGAGACCTCCTGGCAGCGGTTCCATGAGGAGGCTGTCACCAAGTTTCTGAATGAGGAATATGCCGGCGACTATGAGGCCAAGTTGATCGCCGAGTTTGAGGCGATGCTGCCCGAGACGCCGCCTTGGCGGCGGAAGGGATAAGGGATAGGGGGCCAAGGGCAAAGGGATAGGGGATAAGGGATGGGGGACAAGGGATAGGGCATAGATTTGGAACGGGTCCGGGGACAGAGCTGAAGCCTTGTGGCGGTGCTCTAGTCCTTATCCCCTTTCCCTTCTGCATCGACATGACAGTTGACAAGACACCCAAGCGCATCGTCGTCAAGGTCGGCACGAGCGTGCTGACAGACGGCACCCGCCGACTCAGCCCGCCGCGGATGGTGGATTTGGCGCGCCAGTGTGCCGAATTGCAGCGCCGGGGTCACGAGGTGATCCTGTGCACGTCGGGCGCGATTGCCGCCGGTCGTGAGCGGCTTGGGCAGTTGGACCTCGCCCGGGCCAGCGCGCCCGGAGGATCTACTGTTGCGACGAAGCAGATGTTGGCTGCCGTAGGTCAGAGCCGGTTGATGTTGATGTGGGGGCAGTTCTTCGAGATCTACGGTCTCAACGTGGGGCAGATCCTGCTGACGCACGGCGATGTTGCCAGCCGGGGTCGCTTTCTCAACGCCCAGGACACGCTCCAGGCTCTGCTCGAGCATCATATCATCCCCGTGATCAACGAGAACGACGCTGTCGCGACGGACGAGATCAAGATCGGGGACAATGATAATCTGTCGGCCCTGGTAGCCGTGCTCGCCGACGCGGACCTGCTGATTCTCTTGACGGACCAGCCTGGTTTGTTTACGGCTGATCCGCGTGAGGACGCTGGTGCTGAACTGATCGCGGAGGTGCGCGTGATCGATGAGCAACTGCGCGCACTAGCCGGTGGTAGCCGGACGGGCCTGGGGGTGGGGGGGATGGCGACCAAGCTGGAGGCTGCTGCCACGGCGCGTCGGGCCGGCACAGAGGTTGTCATCGCGCTCGGCAACGAGCCCAACGTGCTGATTCGGCTGGTGGACAGCGGCGGCAAGCCTGAGCGGGAGCTCTTGGGGACGCGATTCCCAGCGCTAGAGACGCCGCCGGAGAACCGCAAGCGATGGATTCTGGCTGGCGTGGTGAACTCCGGTCACATCGTCGTGGATCACGGGGCTGCGCATGCGCTGCGCCACGAAGGGCGCAGCCTCTTGCCGGCTGGCATTGTCATGGTGGTGGGCACCTTTGACCGCGGCGATACCGTTTCCATCGTGGAGCAGGATGGTGAGGGCGCGCTCAATGGCGAGGTTGCTCGGGGTGTGGTGCGCTATGCCAGCGAGGAGCTAGCTCGGATCAAGGGCCAGCATTCGGAGGCCATCTCAGGGGTGCTGGGCTACACATATGGTGCTGTCGCGGTCCACCGGAACGACCTGATTCTGCTCTAGGGGATCATAGGCATCCGGCAGTCGTCAGTTGTCAGCCGTCAGTCATAGGGAATAACAGGTAGGAGTGGAGATGAGTAAGACAGAGCCGGTATACAACACCGGTACGCCCGTAGACGACACCGGTACGCCGGTAGACGACATCGGTACGCCGGTAAACAACACCGGTACGCCGGTCAAGGACACGGGTGCAGTGCAGGTCAACCTCACGCGCATGGGTCAGGCAGCCAAGGCGGCTAGCCGGCGCCTGGCGGCCTTGACGACCGGCGAAAAGAACGCTGCGTTGCGGCTGATTGCCGACGAGATCGAGGCACAGTCGCTGGAGATCTTGGCCGAGAACGCACGCGACATCGAGGCGGGCCGCGCCAAGGGGCTCTCCGACGCGCTTCTGGATCGCTTGTTGCTCACCCGTGAGCGGGTAGCCAAGCTGGCGACCGCGACACGTGACGTGCTGGCATTGCCGGACCCGGTCGGCGCCGTCATCGAGGGACGGGTCATGCCGAATGGGTTGCGGCTGCAGCGTAGGCGCACGCCCATCGGTGTGCTGGGCGTGATCTATGAAGCACGTCCGAACGTCACCGTGGATATCGCCACTCTGGCGCTGAAGACGGGCAACAGCGTGATCCTCCGCGGTGGCAGTGAGACGTTGCGCAGCAATCGTGCATTGGTGGATGTGATCCGTGCTGCTCTAGAGAAGAGCACCGTGCCTGTGGATGCCGTCCAGACCATCGCCAATCCCGATCGCGCCCTGGTCGCAGAGCTGTTACGTCTCGATGCCTATGTCGATATGATCATCCCTCGGGGAGGCGCTGGACTGCACAAGCTCTGTCGCGAGACCAGCACGATCCCTGTGATCACCGGCGGTCTGGGTATCTGTCACCTCTATGTCGAACCTTCCGCCAATCTTGAGGGTGCATTGGACGTCATCGAGAATGCGAAGGTCCAGCGGCCTAGCGTCTGCAACGCGCTGGATACGCTATTGGTCCATCGCGACATCGCGGCGACCTTCCTCCCGCAGGTCGCGGCCCGTCTGGGCCGGTCGGGCGTCGAGCTTCGCGCGGAGGGTGAGGCCTGGGCCATCCTTTCGGGTAACGAGCACGCGGTTGTCGTCGAGGCCGGGCAGGAGGATTTCGATCAAGAGTGGCTGGCTCTGATTCTCGGCGTGAAGATTGTGGACAACCTTGACGAGGCTATCACGCACATTCAGACGCACAGCACGGCCCACTCCGACGGTATCTTGACGAACGACTGGCATCACGCTATGCGCTTCGTCAACGAGGTTGATGCATCGGCGGTCTTCGTCAACGCCAGCACCCGTTTCAATGACGGTGGCGAGTTTGGACTCGGCGCCGAGGTCGCGGTCAGCACCCAGAAGCTCCACGCTCGCGGCCCGATGGGTCTGGAAGAACTCACCACCTACAAATGGGTCGTCTACGGCGACATGCATGTGCGGAAGTGACAACATTCCAACGTTCCAACGTTCTAACGTTGGAACGTTAACATGTTGAAACGTCAACGGGAAACGGGCAACTGCCTGTCAAGAGGTGAGCTATGAACATCGGCAAAGGCTATGAGGATCGATATCTAAGTGAGGACGAGATTCGGGGCATTCTGTCTGATGCGCTGAGTCAAACAGCGTTGGATGGCGCGCGCGTGGTCGTGATCATCCCCGACAGCACACGCACGGCGCCAATTCCCCTGATGTTCCGTCTCTTCACCGAGTTGCTGGGCAGCAGGGCGGCGCAGCTGAATTTCTTAATCGCGCTGGGCACACATGCCTTGAT
>JAFGNI010000533.1 GCA_016927095.1 Anaerolineae bacterium
GAGCAGCCGCCGAACCGTCCCCTTGACATCCCGGGCCTTCTCGATGCGCCCCCCGTGACCCCGGCCCCCGGGTCCCGGCATCCCGGCAGCGGGAGCAGCAGCACCGCGCCGGTCGTCACCGCCAGAGCCGTCCGGCTGTCCCATCCCCGCACGAGCGCCCTGTCCGTCGCCTCCGGCCCCCACACCAACCTGCGACATGCGCCCATCGCCTGATGAGCCGCGATCCTGATTTGCCATCCGAGTCTCCTTCTCCCTTGATGCTTGGCGCTTCACCCTGGATCAGGCTGCCGCGACCGCAGTCCCAACGCCGCCGCCGAGTTGCGACGCGTAAATCTCCTGGTAGATCGCGCTGCTCTCCATCAATGTGTCATGGGATCCTATCGCCGAAACGCGTCCCTCGTCCAGAACCACGATCTTGTCCGCGTTGAGGACGGTGCTGATGCGTTGCGCGATGACAAATACGGTCGTGCTACGCGCGAACTCATCTGTCAGCAGCTCCGCTAATGCGACCTCGATCTTGGCCTCGGTCTCGAAGTCGACAGCACTGGTGCTGTCATCGAGAATCAACACCCGGGGACGGACTAACAGCGCACGGGCAATGGAGAGCCGCTGCTTCTGTCCACCGGATAGATTCACGCCGCGCTGGCCCACCAGCGTGTCGTAGCCGTCGGGAAACGCCATGATGAAGTCGTGTGCCTGCGCCGCCTTAGCCGCCTCGACCACCGCCTCATCGGACGCGTCCGGTCGGCCATAGCGGATATTGTCACGGATCGTGCCGCTGAAGAGCACGGCCTCTTGCATCGCGATCCCAACTTGCGCCCTGAGCACATCCAGGGGCAAGTCGCGAATGTCGATGCCGTCCAACAGAATGCGTCCTTGGGAGACATCATAGAAACGGGGGATAAGGTGGATCAATGTGGACTTACCGGATCCCGTGGCACCCAGAATAGCGACCGTCTGTCCGGCTTCGGCGACAAGATCGACGTGGTTCAGCACAGGCTCAGCACACGCCGCACCATCATAGCTAAAGCAAACATCCTCAAAGACAACACGCCCGGCAACGAAGGCGGGCAGATCCGCCTTGGGTTGGTTCTTGACCTCAGGCTCACTGTCAAGCACCTCGAGAATCCGCCCCGCGGAGGCATCCGCCGCGGAGAGCGGGCCCATCATGCCGGCCAACATCACCATTGGAAAGAGAGAGAAGGTCAGGTAGTTGAAGGAGGCCACGATCTCACCGACCGAGGCGGTGCCGGCCTCCACGCCACCTCCCCCAAACCAGATCACGCCGGCTATCCCAAAGTTGATGATCAGCGTCAGTGTGGGGAAGAGGAAGGCCAGCGTCTGCATCACGCGGACCTGCTGCGCCATCAGCTCGTCATTGGCGACATCGAACCGCGCGATCTCATGAGCGGCGCGCACAAAGGCCTTCACAACGCGGATCCCGGAGAGGTTTTCCTGCAACACCTCATTGAGGGCATCGAGCTTCTCTTGGACCATCAGAAAGAGGGGGCGTGCCCGTGTCAGGAAAAACGCGATCAGCACAAGGACGGCAGCCATCAGAATGGCCATCAACGGCACCAATTGCGGGCTGTTGATCGCCAGCATAATCACGCTTCCCAGGAGCCAGAGCGGTGCCCGCGTCATGATGCGCAGCGCCAGCATCATCATCATCTGTACCTGTGTCACATCGCTCGTGGCCCGGACGATCAGTTGTCCGGTCTGAAGATCATCCAGATTGCCGAAGGAAAAGGTCTGAACCTTGCGCACAATGGCGCTGCGTAGATCCGCGCCCAGATTCTGCCCCACGCGCACCGACAGAATCGTGTTGCCGATGGAGAAGAGGGCGCTGACTACCGCCGCCACCATCATCAGCAGAGAAGTGGTGACAACCACGCGAATGTTGCCAGCAGCGATTCCGTCATCGATCACACGCTGTGTCAGGCGCGGAATACCCAGGTCCGCGGCTACGACGCCCAGCAGCAGCACCAACGCCCACACCGCGTCCCCCTTGTAGGGCGCGACAAAGCTCAACATCCGTCGCAACGATTTCATGCCGCCCGCCTCCCCATATGAACCCGTCGCACGCTATATCCCTTGCGCCAGGTTGTTGATGATACTCTCGAGAAACTGCCGCAAGAGCGCCTTCTCGGCGTGGCTGAATCCCTCAAACGTCTTCTTCTCAATCTCCTCAAAGCTCTCCCGCACAGGGCTTTCCAGCGCCCGCCCTGCCTCCGTGAGAAAGACCCGCGAGACCCGTTGGTCCTCAGGATCCGGGCGCCTAACGATGAGTCCCGATTGCTCCATACGCTGCAGGGCTGTGGTCATCGTCGCGGGCTGCACCCAAGTGCGGACGGCAAGCTCAGCCTGGGGCAGGCCCTCTTCCAGCCAGAGCACCTGAAGTATGAACGCTTGCCCACGATACAACCCCAGGCGCTCCAGGCTTGCATGGACATAACCTCGATGCACCTTCATTGTCCGCGCCAGCAGCCGTCCCAGCGGCTCCCCTGCTGTATCGAGCCCCATAATAGGTCGCTCCATTTCTATTAGTCAGCTAATCATTAGTGCACTAAACAATAGCCCAGAGTGCCGATTTGTCAAGCTCTCGGTCTCCAGAAACTGC
>JAFGNI010000534.1 GCA_016927095.1 Anaerolineae bacterium
AAGCAGGTGCCAGACACTACCAACATCCGCATCGATCCCGACACAGGGAATCTGGTTCGTGAGGGCGTACCGGCGATTATGAATCCCTACGACGCTCACGCACTGGCGGCTGCTGTGGAGTGGAAGCACAAGCTGAACGGCAGAGTCACCGTCGTCTCGATGGGCCCACCCTCGTTCACCAGTACCGTCCGCGAGGCCATCGAGCTCGGCGCCGACCGAGGCATCCTCATCTCGAGCCGCAAGCTCGCGGGGGCCGATACCTTGGCGACCTCTTACGTCCTGAGCGAGGTCATCAAGGCTATCCACAAAGAGGATCCCATCGATCTCGTCTTCTTCGGGAAGCAGGCCATCGACGGCGACACGGCGCAGGTGGGGCCGGGAGTCGCGGTGCGCATGGATCTTCCCATCGTGACCTATGCCGTCAACATCCGGGCTGTGGATCTCGACGATGACACCGTCGTGGTCGAGCGTCGCACCGAGCGGTGGACGGAAGTCGTCGAAATCCCTCTGCCGGCGCTCCTGACTTGTGAGAAGGATATCGCGGAGATCCCATTCGCCTCCCTACCCGACCTCATCAAGTCCCTGAAGTATGAGCCGGAAGTGTGGACCGAGGAAGGACCGGTCGAGTTCGACATGAACCAGGTCGGCGTGCGGGGATCGCCCACGATCGTCTACCAGATGGGGACACCGCCCCTCCCTGAGCCGGGCGAGAAGTTCAACGCACGCGAGGAAGGTGTGCAGAAAGCCTTGGACTTCACCTTGGGCAAAGCTGCCGACGCCGGCGTGCTCGAGACGATGCTTGGAGGTGCCGAATGACCACACGCCGCTTCTGGGTCTATATCGAGCAAGAACAAGGGGAAGTTCACCCCGTCTCGTGGGAACTGATCGGCGTCGCACGCAAGCTGGCCTCGCAGGTTGAGGACGAAGCGCAGGCTGCGGGTGATACCGTCGCGGTAGAAGGGGTCCTGCTGGGTCACGGGGTCCGTGGGATCGCGGAACAAGCCATCCAGTACGGCACAGATCGTGTCTATCTGATCGATGACCCCATTCTCGCCCAATACCGCAATTGCCCCTACTACACAGGCATTCAGGCCCTGGCGAGGAAATACGAGCCCGAGGTGTTCCTCATCGGGGCAACCACCCTGGGTCGGGACCTGGCTGGCGCCGTAGCCACGTCATTAGGCACCGGCTTGACGGCAGACTGCACAAAGCTGGAGATGGGCGAGGTTCGTGGTGCGGATCAGAAGCTCCTCCTAGCCACCCGCCCGGCCTTCGGCGGCAATATCATGGCCACGATTGTCTGCCGCAAGCACAAGCCGCAGATGTCCAGCGTCCGCCCCCGGGTCTTCCCCACACCGGCGCTCAACCCCCGTGCTGAGGGCGAGATCGTCGAGGAAGACATCGAGATGACTGAGGAGGGCGCACGCTGTCGGATTCTTGAATTCGTCCACGCCCAGGAGGACACCGTCGACATCGAATACAGCGATGTCATCGTGACCGGGGGGCGGGGTCTCGGCGGGCCGGAGGGGTTCGCTCTGATCAAACAACTGGCCGACGTGATGGGGGGCGTTGTCGGCGCCTCCCGGCCTTGCGTGGACGCCGGATGGATCAGCTACGCACACCAGGTGGGCCAGAGCGGCAAGACCGTCCGGCCCAAGGTATACGTCGCGGCCGGCGTCTCGGGTGCGCTGCAGCACAAAGTGGGCATGCAGAACTCCGATTTCATTGTCGCGATCAACACCGATCCCAACGCGCCCATCTTCGAAGTCGCGGATGTCGGCATCATTGGGGACCTCTATGAGGTCATCCCCGCGATGATAGAGGAGATCAAGGCACGCAAGGAGGCGAACGCATGAGTCACGGACGCATAGAGTTCGATGCCGTTGTCGTCGGCGCCGGCCTTGCCGGATCGGCCGCCGCAATGGTGATGGCCCGGGAGGGCTTGAACGTCGCGCTGATTGAGCGTGGTCGGCAACCCGGTGGCAAGAACTACTTCGGTGGCGCGATCTACACCCACGCGATCGGCGAGGTGCTGCCCGACTACATGGACAAGCGGCCTCCCTTCGAGCGGCCCGTCACCGAGGCCGGGTTCTGGTTCCTATCGGAGACCGGTCTGACGCGCATGACAGTCCAAGGTGGTAAGCTGGAGGCTGAACCACCGGATGCCTATATCACCCTCCGCGCCAACTTCGACACCTGGTGGGCGCAGCAGGCGCAGGAAGCCGGCGCCTTCCTCATCTCCAAGACGTCTGTGACCGACTTCATCCGCAAAGAGAGCGGCGAGGTCATCGGTGTCGTCACCGACCGTCCCGAGGGGGAGATCTACACGCCGGTCGTGATCATCTGCGAGGGCGTGAACAACATTCTGACGCAGAAACTTGGCCTTATCAACCGGGACCTGGAACCGGCCCAAATCGCTCTGGCGTTTAAGCAGGTGATCTCGCTGCCCGCCGAGACGATCCAGGCGCGCTTTGGCCTTAAGGACGAGAAGCAAGGCCTGGCCGTCTCGGTCCTCGGAGACGTCTCGCTAGGGTTGCCGGGTATGGGCTTTGTCTATACCAATAAAGCCAGCGTCTCCGTAGGCTTGGGCGTGATGTTGGATGTGTTGGCCGAGCATCTGCTCAGGCCCTACGACATCCTGCAGCGCTATCTCCAGCATCCGGCTATCGCCCCCCTGGTGGCGGGTGGCCAGCTTCTGGAATACGGCGCACATCTGATTCCCGAGGGCGGCTATCGCGCGATGCCCAAGCTCTACACCAACGGCGCGATGGTCGCAGGCGATGCCGCAGCGATGGTCAACGCCCTTCACTGGGAGGGCACGAACATGGCGATCATCGCGGGCAAGAAAGCCGCCGAGACAGCGATCGAGGCCCACAGCAGGGGCGACTTCAGCGAGCGCGTGACATCGCGCTATGAGGATCGTCTCAAGGAGGGCTTCATCCTCCAGGACCTAAAGCAGTACCGCGGCTTCTCCAAGTTCTTGGAGAATCACCCGCAGTTCATGGATGTCTATCCAAACTTCATCAACGATGCCATCGGCCAGTTCTTCACAGCCTACGGCAAGCCCAAGAGAGAGCTCTTCAAGGGGATGCTGTCGGGCCTGACGAATCGACGCTCGCTGATCAAAGCGGCCGGGGATATCGTTTCTATGGCACGCGCCGTGATGGGATGGTGAGCGTATGGCAATGAAAACAGGTGACGCGTTCGAGGTCAAGCAGCTTCCGGAGGAACTGAAGGAGACCCTCCCCGACGTCTACGTCGACGATCTCCTCATGACCCTGAAGTACTTCATCGATGAGGATAGCGCCCACCTCTGGATCAAGGAACCAGAGATCTGCACACGGTGTGAGCACAAGCCCTGCCTCTACTTCTGCCC